>NZ_AP031500.1:640000-777500 GCF_042847215.1 Gilvimarinus japonicus | reverse complement strand
GCGGCCGTCGCGATTCCCCACTCGACATCCACATCATGCCCCACCCACACCATGGCGGCGATTAGTGCCGCGGCGGAAGGGCTAGCGAGCCCGACAAACTGGCCTTTATCGACCGTACCAATTTGCGTATTAAAACGCGCTAAACGCAGCGCGGCACAGGCCGTAAAGCCGAAGGCCGCCGCCCAGCCAACCTTGCCGAGATCGGCCAACCCCCAATTAAAGATCACCAACGCCGGCGCCACACCAAAAGAGACCATATCGGCCAAACTATCGTATTGCTCGCCAAAAGCGCTAGAAGTATTGGTCATCCGGGCAACGCGCCCGTCCAGGCCATCGAACACCATCGACACAAAGATCGCGATAGCCGCCACCTCAAAACGACCATGCATAGCCGAGATAATGGCGTAAAAGCCACTAAACAGCGCAGCGGTGGTAAATAAGTTGGGCAATAAATAGACGCCGCGATGACGAACCTTCTTATCGCCCTCCTGCACCTCTTCAACATGTTCGTCAAACGGTAAGAGGCTGTCGGCCTCTTCGTCGTCGATACGTTTATCAGGATCTTGGCTCATACATTCCATCTCGCCGGTTTAAAACATAAGCGTAACACAAAAACGACAAACCCCTGCGCTAGGCAAGGGTTTGTGGTCAGAAGCATGCGCCCCTGGATCAAGCAAGAGACGACTTAGTTTTTGTCTTTGTCGACGATCTTGTTGGCCTGAATCCAAGGCATCATGGCGCGCAGTTTTTCACCCACCTGCTCAATGGGGTGAGCCGCGTTGTTGCGACGGTTAGCGGTCATTGACGGGTAGTTGTGTGCGCCTTCGGCGACAAACATCTTGGCGTATTCACCGTTTTGGATACGCTTAAGCGCGTTACGCATAGCCGCGCGCGACTCTTCGTTGATCACTTCAGGGCCGGTAACATACTCACCGTACTCGGCGTTGTTAGAGATCGAGTAGTTCATGTTGGCGATGCCACCTTCGTACATCAGATCAACAATCAACTTCAGCTCGTGCAGACACTCGAAGTAAGCCATCTCAGGCGCGTAGCCCGCTTCGGTCAGGGTTTCAAAGCCCATTTTAACCAGCTCAACGGCACCGCCACACAGAACCGCTTGCTCACCAAACAGGTCGGTTTCGGTTTCGTCTTTAAAGGTAGTCTCGATGATACCGGTACGACCACCGCCAACACCGCTGGCGTAAGACAGGGCGACATCTTTAGCGCGGCCCGAGGCGTCTTGCTGAATAGCGATCAAGTCAGGGATACCGCCACCGCGAACAAACTCGGTACGCACGGTATGGCCTGGTGCTTTAGGGGCAACCATGATCACATCCAAATCTTTGCGCGGCACGATTTGGTTGTAATGGATCGCAAAACCGTGAGCAAACGCCAAAGTGGCGCCCTCTTTCAAGTTCGGTTCGATTTCATCGCGGTACAGCTCGGCCTGAAACTCGTCGGGAGTCAGCAGCATAACCACTTCGGCGCCGGCAACGGCTTCGGCTACTTCGCTCACTTTAAGGCCGTGGGCCTCGGCCTTAGCAACCGATGAAGAACCTTTACGCAGACCAACAGTGACGTTAACGCCAGAGTCGTTCAGGTTGCACGCATGGGCGTGACCCTGTGAGCCGTATCCGATGATGGCTACTTTTTTGCCCTGGATGATGGAAAGATCGCAATCTTTATCGTAATAAACCTGCATAGCAGACTCCTATCAAAAATAAGGTGAACAATAGAACAGCAGCGCCATTCAGCGCTGCCGAAATGAAATTTTTAAGACCCGCGCAGTTTAGTTAATTTTTCACATAACGTAAAATGATATATTCGCAACCTTACATTGCAAAAATGGCAACACACTATGGATACGCAAAAGCTGTCGCTCTTTATCGCCCTAGCCAATACCGGGCATTTTAGCCGCGCCGCGATCGCCTGCCACGTTAGCCCCTCGACCATGAGCCGCAACCTTAAGCAGCTAGAAGACGAGCTGGGCACCCAACTGATGGAGCGTGACAATCGTTCAGTCGCGCTTACCGATGACGGCACCCGGTTTTTACAGTTTGCCCGCGAGACGTTACAACAATGGGAAACCTTTCAGGAATCACTACTCGCCGATGCTACCGAGCTGCGTGGCCAGCTGAGTCTGTACTGCTCGGTGACCGCCAGCTATAGCTTTTTGTACGACATTCTTACCGAGTTCCGCACTCGCCATCCGGGTATTAACATTAAATTGCACACCGGTGACCCGGCCCAAGCGATTGATCGGGTTACCAGTGGCCTGGAGGATGTCGCCATTGCCACACGCCCCGAGCGCCTGCCCACAGGGCTCGACTTTAAGCCTATCGCTCACTCGCCGCTGGTATTCATCGGGCCCATCGACAGCCTCCATTTAGGCGGCACCCCCAAACAGTGGCGTAACTTACCTATGATTATTTCGGAGGACGGACTAGCCCGCGAACGGTTTGACGCTTGGTGTCGACAAGAATCGCTAACCCCCAACATCTATGCCGAGGTAAAAGGCAATGAGGCCATCGTGAGCATGGTGAGCTTAGGGTTTGGGGTGGGGCTCGTCCCGCTGATTGTTCTGGAGAATAGCCCACTAAAAGAGAAGGTAAAAAAAATAGCACGGCAACCCGACTTGGGGCCTTTTGAAACGGGAATATGCGTCTTAAAGAAGCGACTAAAAAGCCCGATTGTCTCGGCGCTTTGGCAGCAGATTGCCGACAAAGCACCTTGACGGAATGGCGCAGCTGAACTGCGCCGTGCAAAGTTACTCGAACATTACAGGTATTGATGTAGCGATAATGCCATTGGGACCATTAACCACTTGATCGCCGCGCTCGGTTAAAGCCTCCCCCAGTACGTCTTCGGCAATCGTCAGCGCTGTGGTGTCGTACCAAGTGCTTGCCGTCCAGCCAAAGGGCACCACATGGAAGCCTAGGCTTTTGGCCGTTAACATACTGCCAGCATCCAACGCACCTGTCGTAAAGTCCACAGCTAGGTCATCCAGCGCGCCGGCAATATCAAAGCCTTGTTGGTAGATAGGCTGCAAATCATCCACGATACGATCCCCGACAATTTCGATGTCATCCACCATAAACTCACCTGCAACGGTATTACCGTACTGAAAGCCAAACATTTGCGGTGACAGCGTACGCGCAAAATCTGCTGGGTAATCGTCATCGGTAATCTCGAACTCCACTTCGTTCCACTCGCCGTAGTTCATCGCCGTCATATCAACTTCGCCAAAAGCAAAGTGCTGCCAGCTACCACTTTGAAAGAAGAACGTCATCCAGAAATCGGTTCCGGAAAAAGCTTCTGGCAAGAAGATATTAGCTTTCACCGTGAGGTTACCGCCAAAATTAATCTCTTGCACCGAATTGACGTCGGCCTTATTGACGGCACCCCCATCACCGGCGGGAACACTAGCCTGCAACGCACCATCGACATTAGCGAGTTCCACTTGACCACCGTCCCAGCCGGCATTTACAAAACCCTCTGTACCGCTGCTGAAAGTCGCCTTGTATTGAGTATCAGTCACGACCTTAGTGGGGCGGGCAGACGGGTCTTCAATCACAAACGAGTCGATCAATATCGGCTCTGACTTGGGCGTAGTGATACCCCCAAACTGCAAGCCAAACGCCTGGGCGGTATAAATATCCGAAGGCGGCTGCACGGTTTCATTAAAGTTTACCGTGTACTTTAAATCGGCCCATTCGCCAGGCACTAGTTGCGATGGACTCACCGATATCGAGTTCCATGACCAACCCTCACCAAACTGGCCGAACGCATTCATCCACATATTGCTCAAATCACCCGCATACTCATCAGGTAAAAACATTCTGACAGTAACATTAAGCGTCTTACTAAAATCGATTTGACCAATAGCGTCGCCGTTCCAAGATGCCATTTGATAGTTTACCTGCCCCGCCGTTGGCAAAGCCTGCAAGCTACCCTCCGCAACCCAGGAATCAGCCCCATCGACCATCCACTGCTCAGCATCACCATCAGTGTTAAACTGCGCAGTGTAAACAGGCGGCACGCCGGGGAAGAGATTCATATTATCAAACTTGATCTCGCCTTTGGCGCTGTCCGACTTACCGTTGGCCATTATCTCAACACCCACATGGGTGACCGCCGTCTGATCAAACTCAGTGGCGCCACTCATAAGATTAGCCGGATCAATTTCCGCAGGCACATCAAAGCGTAGCTTGTTCCAGGTATTCTCACGCAACTCGCGCGCTAAAAATGTGCCTAAGCGTAAACGGTTGCCGTTGGTGTCTATCAAGTACATAGCAATACCGGTGGTACCGTTAGGCGCGTAGTTGGAGCTGCCGGGGGCCACCCGCATAAACTCCAAGTAACGGCGATCCATAAACACATCCAGCGATGAGGCGCCACCACTTAAATCAAGGACTTCGCCAAAGGCATTGACATAACCGACGCCATCTTCGGCACTGGACCAGGGGGTGTCCACCGATACGGCAACATTACCAGCGGCCTGCAACATTATGTCATTGTGATCGACCGGAAACTCTCCCGTCTCAGAACCACCGAAGGCATTCATCACAAAAGGCACGCCCTCTTGTGCAAGTAGGGTATTGGCCGAAATTATTTTATCGGTATTATCCCAGCGCTGGCCATCGCCATCGGCTGCCAAAACTAGATTTTTTTCGGGGTCGGCAGATAACAGCTCTTGCCCACGTCCCACTAGAAAGGCATTAAAGTCTTGACCGCAGCCTGCGGCGTCAATCATTAAGGGCAACTTGAAGCCCGCATCGCGGAAGCGACGAATTAACGCTTTATAGGTATCAATATAATCTTGATAACCCAAACTTGCGGCACTAAAAACACCCGTTGGCCCCCAGCCGTCGGCTATATTAATAATGACACGCCCCTGAAAGCGATCTTGCGCTAACACGGCAGTCCATTTGTCCAGCCACAAGGTGTTCACCGCATCAATTAAGCTGTTGGGATCTTCTTGGCACTGCAGAGCTGAGCCATCGTCCGTTAGCGTAACAACCGCCACCATATTGTTATTGGCAATAACACTTAAGGCGCCATCCAGCTCATCCTCGGTAACATCTTTATTTACCATCAGGCGCACCGCATTAGCGCCAGTGGCGGCCACGGGCTCTATCGCGTCGATCATCAGTGAAGGATTGCTATAAAATTCTAGAGTAACGCCGCGCAACATCGCTATGTTGCCAGCCACATCCAGCACAAACGGCCCTACCGTGGCCATGGTTGGCTCGCTTTCGGGCGGACGCGGACGATCCGCAGGGTCTTCGGCACCCGCCTCCGGGTACATCATATCCACATCGTTATCTTCACCCAGCAGGCCATCGCTGCCGCCACATGCACTTAGCGTTAACGCACCGGTCATTACAACCCATGGTAATAATTTCATTTTCATATCCAAACTCCATCATTATTCTTTTGGCTCCCGCGCTTAACGCGGGAAACGAGTATCTGATTACCGAGCCTTAGAAGGTCAGAGTAAAGCCTGCAGCGTAACGCCGTTCTTGCACATTAATGCTTTGTAACTGGTCTTCGTACTGGGCGTAAGTTCTGCGATCAGTCGCGGTCAGATTGGTACCGTTTAGGTACACACTGACATGCTCATTAATCCAGTAGCTCAGAGACAAGTCGAGATAACCGGCCGGCTCTCCCCAGTTAGCTAACTCCACCGGTGTACCGCTGGTGTTTAACTCCGCGTACCCGGCGTACTGCTTGCTGCGCCAGTTATAGGCAATACGCGCATTCAGCCCCGCGTTGTCATACCAAAGAATCAGGTTAGATTGATGTGCAGAGTTAGACTCCAAAGGCAAGGTATTGCCTTCAAGGTCTTTTTGCTCGGATTCACTTTGGGAGTAGGTATAGTTAAACTCAATACCGGTAGAGCTTAAGAAACTGCCGGGAAGGAAGGTAAACGGTTGACGATAACCAAACTCCATGCCGTAAAGCGAGGAGCCGTTTGCGTTGTCGGAGACCCACACGTTACCGGAGTTACCCCGGTCGATACCGTCACCATCAACAAATTGACGTCGCTCCTGAAAGCTTCGCACAGACGTATCCACGTCCATGTAAAACAAGCCCACACCAAGAATCGCATCTTCATCAAAATACCACTCGGCAGAGGTGTTATAAACGTCGGCAAGCCACGGATCGATATCAATACTGCCGTTGTCACTACCACCCCCGACACAAGTAACGTCCTCGCCGACTAAATTACCCGAGGTGTCGACAACCAATACCCGATCGCCATTCTCATCGGTTTTTTCACACTGGGTATACCACAAGTAAAGCCCGGAACCGACATTTTTTAAGTCGTTACGCGATGTAGTACGCGCCGCCGCAAACCGTACAACAACGTCATCGGCGGGGTACAAATTAACGTTAGCCGATGGTAAGTACTGGGTAAACGAGCGCTCTTTGGTTTCAATGTCGTATACAAAGGCGAGTTTTTGATAATCGACGGAACCGATGGAGTTAAACACATCCAATACTTCGGGCACGGTATTACGCTCCACCGTGCGCTCAGTGTGCATCACTTTTAAACCAACGTTGCCGCTGTAAGGAATGCCAAATAGGCCATCACCGGAATCAAAGTTAAACTGCACCGATGCCTCGGTAGAGGCCTCCTCCACATTAAAGGCGAAAGACGGATCTTCCACCGTGCGAGTGCCAGGGTACAAACGGTTCATAAATGTCAGCGGAGAATCCCACTGCGCGGGGTCAAGCGCCGACACGCCATTATCAAAACCCGAGAAAGGCCCAAAATCGTTAAACACTACAGTATCGGCGGCCGAGAAACCGTTATCGATTAAACCGGCATCACGCAGAGCTTGGCTTTCATCTTCGTAATTAAAATTCCGAAAATCTGGATAGCGTTGCCATACGCGATTACCCGAATATAGCTGGTTACGTTTATCAATGGGAATACGCTGGTTATCAGGATAACGCTCGGTCGGTGTGACATAAAAGAACTCAGTATAATCCGCCTCACGAATACCGTGACGCAGCCCCACATCGACGGACTCAAAAAGGCCACCATCAAAGTCGTAATTCAAGTCAATACGGGCAACATTAAGAGTGCCTTCAGTGTTGTTACCTTTAGCGTCCGCCTGATAGTTGGCTAACAAAGCCGCATCCGAGACATCGCGTTCAAATTGAAAAGATGGATAATCACCGCGGTAGTCAATAATGGCCGGATAAGGGTCAATCGGGTCTTTGCCGGAAATGCCATCCTCATCAACCCACAGCCAAGCAGGACTGCCTTGCTTTAAAGAAGCTTCGCGCTGACGTTTCTCTGCCTCGGCATAAATATACCGCGCCGTTACCGTTAGGTTATCGTGATTGGTGTAATCCAATTGCAAATTGGTATTCAGCGCCGCGGTTTTATCGATTTTATTGGATGATGTGGTTTGAAAGTCCGGCGACAGCAGGTCGGCTACCTGTAAACTATGAATGGTCGCGGTTTGTGATTGGCCATTGTCATCCACGTAGGTGAAATTGCCACCCTCACTAAACACTGAGCCTTCTTGCAGCGCGTTATTCAGGCCTTGCTCCGTCCCCGGCTCGCCATTAACCGGATAAGAATCCACCGCCGAGTTTCCATTAAACGCAACTTTTACGCCTCGGTCGTATTGATCCATTTGAGTGTAAAATGCGTCGCCGCGCAGCGTGAAGTTATCATTAATTTGCCACTCGCCACTAAACGAGCCACCTTCGCGCTCGCGGGTAACAAAGCTGCTCGTGGCACCGAAGCTTTCCGGCACTAAGTACCAGTCATTGACCAGGTCGCCGTCGCCGTCAAAATCCAGCGGGTCGGTTGGTGTACCGTTTTTCTGGTCGAGAAAACCAAACTGCGGGTTTTCCCACATAGAGTAGTTGGCGTTGTAGCTCTCGGAGGTAAACAAGCCAACATTAAACGCTAAAGCGTCGTTGACCTTAAAGCCGAAAAAGCCGCTTAGATTGTAGTCTGGGTCGCGCGTACCGGTGCTGCCATCTGGATTCACTTCGTCTTTTGAACGGCTACCCATAGAGGCTTCGGCGCGCAGATTGGCTGTCACGCCATCATCCATGGCAAGCGGAGACATGGTTTTCAAGTCCACCACGCCCGAAATACCACCGGCCACCATAGAGGCAGACTGAGATTTGTATACATCTACCCCACTGATCATGCCAGCAGGAATATCCGAGTAATTGGCGCCCACCTCGGTAATGCTCCAAGGACTTAAGAACTGCTCGCCGTTTAAGGTGGTTAACACCTGAGGCATACCGCGAATATTAAGTGACGTCCCCTCGTTGGCCTCGCGATTGATCTGAACGCCGGTTACCCGTTGCAGCGAGTCGGTAATCGTCAAGTCGGGCAACTTGCCGATATCTTCCGCTACAATCGAGTCGACGATGCGATCCGAGTCGCGCTTGATATCAATGGCCGCGGCTTGCGACTGGCGAACCCCACGAACAATAACCTCTTCCAGTAACGCCTCATCGCCACTGGCCTGCGGGGTGGTATCGGCCTCTTGGGCAAACAGGGCCGAGCTCCCAAGGGCACAACCAATGGCCAATGCCAAGGCACTCCGACGGGGGGAAAATGCACTGCGATCTATCATCTTTGTATTCCTCGCACACTCTTATGTTTTTTTATAGGTACTACCAGAGCCACGCACAGGGTATTCGTCACGGCTCTAGGCAACTAACGGGAAAGCTGGGATTTTCTACTCAGAAAACGCGTTTTTATTATCCTCGACCACTTCATATGATCTTTTATATAAGGCCGGCTACAGAATAAACTGGACAACCTGTAACCGATTACAGCAACAATAGCGCACCCGGCGGCCATGTTCAACAGGAAAATAGGGTTTACATATAAAATATGTCTAGCAGTAAAAGGCACCAAAAGCCCCTAAAAGTGGGATTTTAGTCGCAGAAATGCCAATAAGTGGGGATAAACAAAGGAGGAAAACGCTAAAAGAGAGGGCTGACGGGGCTTTTTACACCCCGTCTAGATCTAGCTATAAACTCAGGACTTTTTCGCCCCGGGCAATACCCGACACACCGGAGCGCACTACCTCGAGGATAGAAGCGTCGCCCACAGAGAGCAAAAAGGCATCGAGCTTATCTGAGGTGCCGGTAATCTGAATAATATACAGACTCGCCGTCACATCGACGATTTGACCCCGAAAGATATCCACGCAACGCTTGATCTCGGCGCGCTGTGCGCCGGCGGCTTTTACCTTAATCAGCATCACCTCGCGCTCGATGTGGGCGCCCTCGGTCAAATCCACCAACTTAACCACATCAATCAGCTTGTTCAGATGCTTGGTGATTTGCTCAATTTTGTGATCGTCGCCCACTGTGGTCAACGTCAACCGAGACAGGGTTTCGTCTTCAGTTGGCGCTACCGTGAGTGACTCAATGTTGTAACCACGCTGTGAAAACAAACCCACCACGCGCGAGAGCGAGCCGGGGGCATTTTCCATCAGTACAGAAATAATTCGTCTCATAAAAAATTCTCTATTTTATGGAGTGCACGGAGGCACGACCATTTTGCGCAGAGCCAAATGCGAGCGGTGCTATATCGGCAAGAGTGCCAAGAAAGTCGACGTACTTTTGCCAGCGCTCTTGCCTATATAGCGACGCGATAAGGAAAAAGCCATGGACGGCTTTTTCCGCACAATCTAGGTACGCTCCGTCTTGCTTAACCACATATCGCGCATGGCGGCGCCTGCGACCTGCATGGGGTAGACGTGCTCGGAGGTATCCACCGAAATATCCATAAAGACCACCCGGTCTTTCATGGCAAAGCACTCTTCCATTTTCGCTTTTAGCTCTTCTTTTTTAGTCACGCGGATACCCACGTGGCCGTAAGATTCTGCCAATTTCACAAAATCAGGCAGCGAGTCTTCATACACACTCTCGGAGTAACGGCTGGAGTACTGCATGTCTTGCCACTGGCGAACCATCCCCAACGCTTGGTTGTTCAGGCAAATGATCTTGATCGGCAGATTGTACTGAGTACAGGTCGACAACTCCTGAATACACATCTGAATGCTGCCCTCGCCCGTCACACAGGCGACGACGGCATCGCGATCAGCCATTTGCGCGCCCATCGCGGCAGGCAAACCAAAGCCCATGGTGCCAAGGCCACCCGAGTTAATCCAACGGCGCGGCTTATCAAACAGATAATACTGCGCGGCAAACATCTGGTGCTGTCCTACATCGGAGGTAATGTAAGCATCGCCTCCGGTAACTTCATGCAGCGCTTTAATCACGTCTTGCGGCATGATTTTTTCACCGCTGTTGTCATAGCGCGGCGCCGTGTATAGCCCGTGACGCTCACGCCACTCGTTAATTTGCGTCCACCAAGAGTCAACAGCGCCGGCATCAGGCTTTTCGTCGCCCTCCAAAATCAGCGCCAGCATCTCACTCAATACGCTGTCAACCGAGCCCACTATGGGGATATCAGCGGTAACCGTCTTTGAGATAGACGCGGGGTCTACATCCACATGAATGATTTTGGCATTGGGGCAAAATTGTTTAACAGCGTTGGTCACACGGTCATCAAAGCGCGCGCCTACAGCAAAAATCACATCCGCGTGATGCATTGCCATGTTGGCCTCGTAGGTGCCATGCATACCGAGCATACCCAAAAACTGTTTATCGGTACCTGGGTAGGCACCTAACCCCATGAGGGTGTTCGTCACCGGATAATTCAGCTGCTTTGCCAAATTAGTTAACAGCTCTGAGCCATTGCCTTGCACCACACCACCGCCGGCGTAAATAACCGGGCGACGAGCTTCTAATAACAGCTGTGCCGCTTTTTTGATCTGCCCGGCGTGACCGCGCGTTGCGGGCGTGTAAGAGCGAATTTTGACTTTATCCGGGTACTCGTACGGGAAAGTGTCAAATGGCGCCGTCAAGTCTTTAGGCACATCGATCACCACCGGGCCGGGACGGCCAGTGCGGGCGATGTAGTACGCCTTTTTAACCACCTCAGGGATTTCGCTCGGGTGCTTAATCATAAAGCTGTGCTTAACGATTGGGCGCGAAATACCGACCATGTCGGTCTCCTGAAAGGCATCTTCACCAATTAAGTGACTCATTACCTGCCCCGAAATCACCACCATCGGGATCGAGTCCATATAAGCAGTGGCAATACCAGTGATGGCATTGGTCGCGCCCGGGCCCGAGGTCACCAGTACGGTGCCCACTTCGCCCGTGGCGCGCGAGTATGCGTCGGCCGCGTGTGTCGCGGCTTGTTCGTGTCGCACCAAAATGTGCTGAACGTCTTGTTGCCGGAAAATAGCGTCATAAATATGCAGTGCTGCGCCGCCTGGGTAGCCGAACAGGTATTTAACCCCTTCGTCCCGTAGCGAGCGAATTAGCATATCGCCGCCTGATAGCATTTCCACGGTGTATCCCCTTTTAATACAGCTGGTCTCAACAGAATGCGCCCACTATACCAAAGACCGCAGCAGAAAAGGCCGCGCCTGATAGTGGAGCCATAAAAGAATTAAGCAGATTCCCCAAGTTACGCGCTTGTAGCGATGGCGGTTTCTTGGGCAGGCGGCATCGGTGGATGTGCCTACGCGGTGCGGATGGTTCAACAAGCGGGTGACTTGCTGGGCGTAGCGTGAACACCGAGGTTGTCGGCAGAGCTTACGGGCCATCTAGCGAATTCGCTATTGTCCCAATTTGGTCATTTTTGTCAAGTACAAAGGCTCGCCTGACGATGTTTGGTGAGCCAAACCATTCGATAAGCGACCGATTCGGTCACAGTTTACGCCAAGCGGTTTTCCGCAAAGGCCGATTAAGCGTTATAGTAGCGTGGCTAACAATGTATCCAAGGTGGGGATTATGTACAGAACATTCGCTCGTATGCTGGGTTTGATCACGCTTTTAGGCGCACTGGGCAGCACCCAGGCAAACGCCGACACCGTTTACAAGTGGACCGACGATGAAGGCGGCGTACATTACGGTACCCGCCCACCCGGCGGGCAAAAAAGTACCGCCATCAAGCCCAAAACCGGCCACAGCGAGCCGGTCGACTACTCACACTTTTCGAGCGAAGCCGAGAAAGAAGCCGCCCAAGCCAAACAAGCCAACGGCGAAAAAGCATCCACCAAAAACCCCGAACGGTGCAAAACAGCCAAAAGCAACTTAGAGATTCTGAGCCGCGGTGGCCGTGTGCGTGAGCCAACCGATGACGGCAGCTTTACCTATCTAGATGAGGAGCAAAAAGCCGCGCGAATCGAGCAGGCGCAACAAATCATCGACGAATCCTGCTAAACCGACCAAGCTTCACAAACGCCCCGTCAAGTACGGGGCGTTTGTTTTTTGCGCCCTCCCCACGTATTAATGAGGCCTAGCCGCGGTAAAGGTAATACGATCTCCCGCTAAATTTGCCTGAATCACATCTCCTGGGGCAAACTTACCCGCCAAAAGCTCTTGCGCCAGCGGGTTTTCGATGGATTGCTGAATCGCACGTTTGAGCGGCCGCGCACCGTAAACAGGGTCAAACCCGGCTTCGGCCAATCGGTCCATCACCGCATCGCTCAAATCTAGCGACAAGTCTTTCTCGGCCAAACGTTTGGCAAGCAGCTCCACTTGGATATCGGCAATGCCGCGAATTTGCGTTTGCCCCAGCGGATGAAACACCACCGCCTCGTCAACCCGGTTGATAAACTCGGGCCTAAAGTGCTGGCCAACGACCTCCATCACCGCTGCTTTCATTGCGGCGTAGCGGTTTTCATTATCGACCGAGTCGGCCAGCTGGCCGCTCGCATCAAACGATACCGTATCAAAAGATTTATCTTCTGCCAGATCCTGAATGCGATCAGACCCCAAGTTCGAGGTCATCACCACCACGGTATTGCGAAAATCTACCGTGCGCCCCTGACCGTCGGTCAAACGGCCATCGTCTAACACCTGCAATAGAATGTTAAAAACATCGGGGTGTGCTTTTTCGATCTCATCGAGCAGCAGCACCGAGTAAGGTTTACGACGCACAGCCTCGGTTAGGTAACCGCCCTCTTCATAACCGACGTAACCAGGAGGGGCTCCGATTAAGCGCGCGACCGAATGTTTCTCCATAAACTCCGACATATCAATGCGAACCATTGCATCCTCGGTGTCAAACAAAAAGGTCGCCAACGCTTTACAAAGCTCGGTCTTACCAACACCGGTGGGCCCTAAAAACAGGAACGACCCATTGGGACGATTAGCATCCGACAAACCCGCGCGCGAACGGCGCACCGCATTGGATACCGCCACCACCGCTTCATCTTGGCCGATCACCCTCTGGTGCAAAGCCTGCTCCATTTTAAGCAGTTTTTCGCGCTCGCCCTCGAGCATTTTACTGACAGGGATACCGGTCCACTTGCTCACCACCTCGGCGATTTCTTCATCGCCCACGCGGTTGCGCAACAGCGTCATCTCCATCATGTCGACTTGGCTGGCCATATCCAGCTGCCGTTCCAGCTCGGGAATAATGCCGTATTGCAGCTCGGACATTCGCGCTAAATCGCCAGCGCGACGAGCCGTTTCTAGATCTAGGCGCGCTTGCTCTAAGTTGCTTTTAATTTCCTGCGAACCATGCAGCGCGGCCTTTTCAGTGCGCCAAATTTCTTCTAGTTCGGCGTAGTGGCGCTCCAGCTCGTCAATGTCGGCCTCAAGCTTCGCCAACCGTTTACGGCTGGCTTCGTCCTCATCTTTTTTAACAGCCTCGCGCTCGATTTTAAACTGAATCAAACGCCGTTCCATACGGTCCATCTCTTCCGGCTTGGAGTCGATCTCCATACGAATACGGCTTGCGGCCTCATCGATCAAATCAATGGCCTTATCGGGTAGCTGCCGGTCAGTAATATAACGTTGCGACAACTTGGCCGCCGCAATAATTGCCGAGTCGGTGATGTCTACGCCGTGGTGTACTTCGTAGCGCTCTTTCAAGCCGCGTAAAATAGCGATGGTATCGGCCTCGGAGGGTTCATCAACCAGCACTTTTTGAAAGCGGCGCTCGAGCGCGGCGTCTTTTTCGATAAACTTGCGATACTCATCCAGCGTGGTGGCACCCACGCAGTGCAGCTCACCACGAGCCAACGCCGGCTTAAGCATATTGCCGGCATCCAGCGAGCCCTCAGATTTGCCGGCGCCGACCATGGTGTGCAGTTCGTCGATAAATAAAATCACCCGACCCTCTTGCTTGCCGAGTTCATTCATCACCGCTTTTAAACGCTCTTCAAAATCACCGCGAAACTTAGCACCAGCCAGTAAGGCGCCTAAATCGAGCGACAACAAGCGCTTGTTTTTTAAGCCTTCGGGCACCTCGCCATTAACGATGCGCTGCGCGAGCCCTTCGACAATCGCCGTTTTACCCACACCCGGCTCGCCAATTAACACGGGGTTGTTTTTCGTCCGCCGTTGCAATACTTGTATCGTGCGACGTATTTCATCGTCACGACCAATCACCGGGTCAAGCTTGCCGGCCTCGGCGCGAGCGGTTAAATCGAGCGTGTATTTATCCAGCGCCTGTCGGTTGCCCTCGGCGTCGGCATCATCCACGGTCTCCCCACCGCGCACCGCTTCGACGGCCTGCAGCAAACGTTCAGTATTGCCAAATTGCGCCAGCTGCTTACCCAGCTCACAATCTTTGTCTGTCATGGCCGCTAATAACAAAGACTCGCTGGAGACAAATTTGTCTCCGGCTTTTTGCGCGTGCCGATCGGCCAGATTTAATAGCCGGCCCAGCTCCGGTGACATACGAACATCGCCCGAGGGCTCTTGCACCCGCGCTTGACGATCGAGGGTTTTATTGAGTTCGTTGCGCAGACCTTTAACATCAAATCCCGCTTGGGTTAGCAAAGGCTGTACCGTGCTGCCTTGCTGGTCCAGCAAGGCTAACATCAAGTGCACCGGCTCCAGCTGACTATGATCGCGACCGACCGCCATCGACTGAGCGTCGGATAGCGCCAGTTGCAGTTGGTTTGTTAATCGATCTACTCGCATTCATCATTCCTCGCGATAAAATAAAGAGCCCCGAAGAACCCTGCCACCAAATAAAACCCACAAGAGTATAGTGGTTAATAGATGAGGGCGCGGCGCTCAATATCAAGCTACTACCCGGATAAAAGCCTTCATTCTCGGGGGCGCGTCTCGGCTCAAAGCCAAATCGGCCCAGCCCCGTTATCGACCGCCATATTTCATCATAATTGAACGCTAAGCTGCCTTAATTGCATCACAGACTTGCCCGTTTTTATGTGTGTAATAGCTCCTGAAGCAAGCAAACATCTTTCACCTGTTTAGGAGCACCATCATGAAAAAAGCACTTCTCGCCAGCGCCATCATCGCCAGCACTGCCATCGCCCCCATTGAGGGACACGCAGTTAGCCTAGAAACCAAACAAGCGGGCGTCGCCACCGGTGGCTTGGTGGCCGGCGCACTGATCGGGGGCCCAGTGGGTTTGCTGGCTGCGTTTGTCGGTACGATTTACGTCAGCGAGCAAATGGAAAACAACGCCGAGGCCGAGGCCCTTGAGCAAAAGTGGCTGACCTCGCAAGCAGAGCTAAAAAATATGACACGTCAGCTACACGTCGCCCACAGCACCATTGATAACTTTGAGACCATCACTCTCGATCAACTTGAACTACAGGTGATGTTTAAGACCGGCCAAGACCAACTCAGCGCGCAAAACACCCGGGCACTAAACACTTTGGCAAAGTTTTTAGTCGAAAACCCTGAGCTGGCGGTACAACTGGATGGCTATGCCGACCCACGCGGCACCGACGAGTACAACAATGTGCTATCACAATACCGCGCCCGCACGGTGCTAGAGGCGTTAGTCGCTGCGGGAGTCGAGCCCGAGCGCGTCCAACTTAATGCCCACGGCGCCAGTGCCACACGCGCCACCGCTGGCGATATTGAAACTTACGCATTAGAGCGCCGGGTAGATATTCAGATTATTAACCCCGCCGAGCAAAAAAGCTTAGCCCAAGCGCACTAACCCCGCCCCCCCCTCTAGACTCCCTCTTGGGCGGCGCCCGCCGCCCTTTTTTAGCGTATCGCTGCGTATAATGCCGTCACCCGCGCCATTCGTAGAATTTACAATAAAATGTATTTAGCGCCAGCTGATGGACACCGCACCCTCGCCAACCTCCCCCTTACCGCGATATGCTCTATGGCATAAGGCTTGCTATGTTAAGGTGATTGCCGAGTTGCCGCCCGTGTAATAGCAACGATAATACTCAAACACGAACCTTACTTGTGTGGACACCTTTTATATGAGCACCGCCAAACGTTCTAACCGACTAGATCACCCAACTCGTTGGCCATTGTGGCTGTGCACCAGTGTACTATTGGCGCTCATTACCGGTTGCTCCAGTCAGCCACAGCCAGCCAACGACATTGGCCGCACCTACGTACCCTACGAGAGCGGCGCCAGCGACGGCAAAACAAACACCGATGACGCACAGACAGAATCTTTAGCGACCGATGCACCCGACGGCGGTAAGATTATTAAAGCCCCCGAGGGAATACCGGATGTCGAGCCAACGGTGGTCTCTTATACCGATTACAACGATCCACTCATTCGCGTTAACCGCGCTATTTTTGCGTTTAACGACTTTTCCTACCGCTACGTGTTGATCCCGCTGGCTAATGGTTACGTTAAAGTGCTCCCCCTACCGGTGCGCGACAGTGTTACCAACTTTTTTTACAACTTAAAATCGCCCATCTATTTTGCTAACAACCTACTGCAACTAGAGGGCAAACTCGCCTGCCGCAACTTAGCGCGCTTTGTGATTAACTCAACACTGGGCATCGCCGGCCTGTTTGACCCCGCCGAAGCCTGGTTTGGCTTAGAGCGTGCCGAGGCTCACTTTGACGACACCCTAATGGCGTGGGGTGCCGACTATGGCATGTATGTTGTTTTACCACTGCTGGGGCCCTCCGATTTACGCGATGGCGCATCGGCTATTACCGATTACTTTCTCAACCCCATCAATTACTTGCTAGACGAGCCAGAGCGTTTTGGCGCGAGAGCCGTCGATTACTTACAAGACTACGCCAGCGATGCCGAGCGCTACAAAGCCCTGTACGACAAGAGCGAAGACCCCTACATCCTGTTTCGCAACCTATACTTGCAAAGCATCATGAGGGACGCCGATTATGAATAAGCGTGTCGCTCGGTTTTTAGTCGAGCACCATAAATTGGTGCTGATCGCTTTTGCGATTCTCACCGCCGTATTGGGTTACCAAGCGCTGAATTTTAAAATTGACGCATCGGCCGACACCCTTCTCACAAAAGGCAACAAACTGTACCTGCAAACTCAAGTGGTTAACGAGCGTTTCTCGCCACAAGAGTTTTTACTGATTGCCTACCAACCCAAAGACCATAAAGTACTCAGCCAAAAAACCTTTAACGACATCGCCAAGCTCAGTGGGCAGCTAGAGAAAATTGAGCGGGTCGAATCGGTACGATCAATTTTAAATGTACCCTTACTAAGTTTGGCCAAAGGCGGCTTAAGCGCCGAAGGCGCCACCGAGAAATGGACGATAGAACAAGCCGATTTTAGCCCGGAAGAGCTTAAAAAGGTGTTTACCGACCACCCCATTTTTGAAGATCTGGTGATCAACCAACCGCAAACCGCCACAGCGTTGCAGGTATTGTTTAAAGCCGACCAACAGCTTAGCGAGATCGACAGGAAAGTTACCGAACTGCAAGAAAAGGCGCTTGAGAGCGAGCTGAGCGACGACGACCAAAAAACACTGCAAGCGCTGCAAACCAAAGCCGAGCCACTACAGCGAGCCCTTACCAAGCAGCGCAACCAAGAGATCGCCAAAATCCGCGAGCTGATTAAACCCTACGAGGCAGAGTCCAATATTTATTTGGGGGGTGCACACGTACTGGGCTACCAGCTTATTAACATCATCAAAAGCGATTTAAGTATTTTTGGCGGCGCCATCGCGGCGATGATCTGCCTAGTGCTATTTATCGTGTTTCGCAAAATCCGCTGGGTTCTCATCCCGGTACTGTGCTGCGTCAGTAGCGTTATTTGCACTGTCGGTCTGTTTGGTTTACTGGGACTTAAAGCAACCGTTATATCGTCTAACTTTATTGCGTTGCAGTTGATTTTAACACTGGCGATTGTCGTTCACTTGATTGTTCAGTATCGCGAATACAGCAACGCCAATCCCGACTGGGATCAAAAACAGCTAGTAGTCGAAACCTTCGCCCGCAAGGTTCAGCCGTGCTTTTACGCCGGCATCACCACCTCTATCGGCTTTGCATCGCTGGTGTTTACCGACATTCAACCGGTCATCAGTTTTGGCTGGATGATGATTATCGCCATGTCACTATCCATCGCCGTCAGTTTATTGCTGTTTCCCTCAACCTTGTCACTATTAAAACGCGAAGCAGCGGGTAAAAAATCCCGCTGGGCCAGCAAAGTGCTGCAAGCCAACGCCAGCTGGATACAAAAACACCCGCGCTGGCCGGTATGCGCAAGCCTTATCGTGCTAGCGCTCGGTGGCAGCGGTTTATTCTTTTTAAGTGTTGAAAACAGCTTTATCAATTACTTTCGCGACTCGACCAAAGTGCACCAAGAGCTGAGCTTTATCGACCAAGAGTTTGGCGGCTCAACACCGCTGCAGCTGGTGTACACTTTGCCAGGGAAGTCCGGCAATACCGACCTGGAGTTTACCGCACGCGACATTCAAACCATGCAGCTGATGCAAGCGGCGTTGGAGGAACACAAGGGCGTGGGCGATACACTCTCTGTGGTTAACTTCACTGAGTTGGCGCAACAAATTAACGACGGCAAGCCACTGACCGAGTACGAGCTTAACGCCGTGTACTGGAGCATGGACGAGAATTTAAAAAACGACTTACTGGGATCGTATTTTAACCAAGAGCATCGTCAAGTGCGCATTAGCACGCGGATACAAGATACCACCGAAGGTCTAAACCGGGCGGACTTACTGGCAGGCATTCGCGCTGACATGGAAAAACTCGAAATCCCCGAAGACCGATACCTTCTGACCGACTTATTTGTGTTGTACCAAAATATTTTAGATAAGCTGTTTCGCTCGCAGATCTTGGCGCTGGGCATTGTCTATGTACTATTACTGTTGGCGTTTTGGGTGCTGTTTCGCTCGTTTAAAATTGCCTTAATTGGCATTACGCCCAACGTACTTACCACGGTGGCGGTGTTGGGCTTTATGGGCTGGATGGCAATACCGTTGGATTTAATGACGATCACCATCGCCTCAATCGCCATGGGCATTGCGGTAGACGACACGATACATTACATCCACCGCTACCGCGAAGAACTGGCTGAGGGCGATGGCGCCCACGCGCTGGAGCGCAGCCACCTGAGTGTGGGCTACGCGCTGCTGTACACCACCACCATTATCACCTTAGGTTTTTTATTGTTGGTGTTTTCCGACTTTGTACCCAGCGTACAGTTTGGCTTGCTTACCAGCCTGGCCATGGTCATCGCATTACTCACAGACTTAACGCTATTACCGGTGCTGCTTAAGCGCTTTATTAAAAGCGCTTAAGCAACTCAGGCCCATTGGGTCACGTACCGATCACGCCGCCATCGTTTTTTGTGACGACCACAGTGGTCGAGCGCGGCCGGGTTTTACCGTCTGATGCGGGATAACTAAGCCCCGGGTGTTGCACGTTAAACCATAAGGTGGTGCCATCAGGTGTGCCAGTCAGCCCGGTTATCTCACTGCCCACCGGGCCGGTCATAAAGCGACGCACCCGCCGGGTAACCGGGTCGGCACATAGCAGCTGATTCATGCCCTGCCCCAAATAGGGCTCCTCCAGCTCGTCGTAATCGGTGCCAATCCACAGGCGCCCATCACGGTCAAACCACAAACCATCGGGGCATGAAAAGCGGTCGCCCTCAAGCGGCGCTATCTGATTTTTAGCATCAGGCGCACTGAGGGTTGGGCCGGCCAACAAAAACAACTCCCACTCGAAAGTCAACGAGGCTGGATGCTGACCATGCTCGCGCCAGCGCAAAATTTGCCCGTGGTGATTGTCGGCGCGGGGGTTGGCAGCATCCACCGCCTGGCGCTCTGTACTGCCGCGCTCGTCGTTGTTGGTAAGGGCAACGTAGCCGTCAGTCGATTGCGGGTGCACAGCGACCCACTCGGGCCTATCCATTGGGGTCGCACCCACCACATCCGCCGCGCCGCGCAGGTTAATCAACACATCCGCCTGAGTATGAAAACCGCGCTGCGCCGTTAAACCGTTTTGCCCCTGCACGAGTGCACGCCACTCGCCGCTACCGTCAGCGTGATAAACCGCGCAATAAACGGTGCCGGAATCTAAAAGGCGGCGGTTAGCGCTGGGGTTGCTCGGGTCATACTTGCCATCGGGAACAAACTTATAAACATACTCGCCACGGGTATCGTCACCCGAGTAAAACGCTAAGCTGCCGTCAGTGCCCTGCACACAGGTGCAACCTTCGCGTACCAAGCGGCCCAACGCGGTACGCTTAACGGGCGTTGCACTGGGGTCGAAGGGGTCAAACTCGACCACCCAGCCAAACCGGTTGGGCTCGTTGACAAAACCACCGTAAGGCAAGCCGGGTTTAAAAGTCGCATCAAAACGCTCATCGACCGACTCCCAGTAATACTTGTGGCTGTGAGCGCCGGCGGCAACCCCATAACGCTGATGACTGGGGCGCTTCTTCCAATCCTCCTGGTCGCCGTTTACAAAATAGTTCTTCCAGTTTTCTTCACAGGTTAAGTAGGTGCCCCAGGGAGTCACCCCCATAGAGCAATTGTTTAACGTGCCCAGCACCCGGGTTCCGGTAGGGTCTTGCGCGGTTTTCATCGCGTCGGCACCCGCCGCTGGCCCACTAATATCCATTGGCGTATTCGCACTCAACCGGCGGTTATAGCGAGAGGGCAACACCTGTTGCCACTGTCCGTCACTGCGTTTTATCTCAATCACACTAACGCCGTGAGCGGCCTGCTCTTTAGCAACTTCTTGCGCGGGGCGTTGCTTGCTGCCGTCGGCGGCGGTAGTAACCGTAGGGCCACTCGGGTGCAGAGTATCGTTACTGTACTCGTGGTTAATGACCAGCAGCCCGTGCTCGTTGGGTGCATCCGAGAAAGGGAAAAAATGCATACCATCGTGGTTTTGACCGGCTTGCAGAATTTGATCGGCCGCACTGTTACTGGCGTCTTGCTGCCAAGCAGGCGAGCCCTCTAAAACCGCGTCCCCCCAGCTGTAAAACGCGCGCGCTGTGTAGCCCTGTGGCACCGTCACTGTATCGACACTGGCGCCTATCGCGGCTGGCACCGGGGTAAACCCAATATCCGGCCGCAGAGTATCGTTAAAGATGTTACGGCCGCTGGTATTGGCGCAGCCACTTAACGAAAAAGGCCCGGCGAGACTCGCCAGGCAAAGCGACAGTGAGCCTGTAGACAGCTTGCGCCGGCTGCAGGTGAGCGCCCAAAGGGACTCGTTATCTGCGGGGTTGACCGCGATGTCATCGATATCGGCAACACCTTGAGCGGTCAAATCCGCCTGCAAGCTGTTGCCATTTTTTAAGAAGAACTGTTTACTCAAGGCCCAGCTCCTCGGCAATCGCCTGCCAACTTACCGCTTTAAAATTTTGCGGCTGTTCGGGCATCACATTGTGACCGTCTTGCGCCACAAAAGCGCCCGACTCAAATCCCTGCCCGAGAGAGCGATGCGTCACTTCCAGACCATCGGTCTCGGATACGCCATCGATACCGGCGGCGGTATTTGCGCCAACGCGAAATTTACCCAGCGTGCGGTAAGGTGCCTGACTTTCCAGCACCAGATAAGTGTTGTCCCCCTGACTGGAGGCGATCAGGTAGCGGCTGTTGCTGGCAGGGTAAAGCGCTAAACCTTCAACGTCGTCGGCCAACTCGGCGTCGATCATTTTTACCGGCTCTAGGTTTGCGGCGGCATCGGCTTTGGCCGATAACGCCCAGATGCCGACATCTTCTTCACCGACAAACAACTGGCCTCGGGCATCATCGGCCACACAACCTTCTGGTTGCGTGTCAACGCTAAACTCGCGCACTTTTTTACCGGTTACCTTGCCATCGTTAACTGCTAACAGGAACTGCTCAAAGCGCCCGCTTTTGCCGTTGGCAATGGCGTAGAAGTCATCGGCGTTTTGGTACATACACAAGCCGTAGATTTCGTCTAAACCGGTGGAAATCTCGGCGCGATGAGTGAGCTCACCGGTTGCGGCATCAATGTGATAAACCGAGAGCGAGTTGTGGTCACGTTGACTGGCCACGGCGATATCGCCGGTGCTACTGCCCCAATTAAAACCGTAACGCAAATCGACATTGTTTAACCGGCCCGTCGGCAACAGCTGCATTTGCTTGCCGTTCATATCGTAAGACAGTAGGCCGTGCTTTTTATCGGTACCAATAATACGGCTCGCGGCGGGCTCGTTTGGGTTTACCCAAATGGCCGGGTCATCAGCGGCATCACCAAAGCGCGCCACAGGCTCTGTTTGCACAGTCGCTATAACGCTCGGCAAGCTGGTTGGCACAACGGCCTGCAACTGTTTGCTGTCAAAGCCTTGCGGTAACGCCCAATGGTTACGGTGAATTAAACCACTGTCGTCGTCGCGCACTAACGTGTGCAAGTTATTATCGCTGCTCGAGTACCAGGCGCGCAGCCCCTCTAACTCACCAAGGTTTTCAAACTGGCCCAACACCTTCCCTTTAAAACCATCGTCTGTCTTGGTATAAATAATCAGCTCTTGGCTATCGACACTAACGGCCAACACCGAGCGACCCACTACGGCTATGGTTTCACTGGCGCCGGCCAATGCGCCAAAAGGTACTGCCATATCCACCGCCCGACGGCCGGCGGGCAACTCCGGGTCGGCCGGGTATTGCCAAATACCCACCCCCTCTTCGGTGGCGTACACGCTACCGGCATTATCGCTCGCACAACTGGTTACATTGGGAGCGATCGCCAACGTGCGCACCTTAACCGGATTAATCGGACCGCTACTATCGGCCATCAACCACTGTTCGGCACCACCGCGCTCGTCCACCACAAATAACGAAACATGACCATCACTGTTTTGGTCAAGGCACAGCGCTTCGGGTAAAAATGCCGGTGCGGCGGCTTGCGCGGCCACGACGACTGACTGTGTTTTGGGCTCTACCCGCAGCAGTGTTGGCCGATACTCATCGCCGACAAACGTGGCGGCGTACACGGCACTGTCGGTCGCCATTACATCCAGCAACTCAGCCTGAGTAACATCCAGAGGCTTAGGGCTGGCATCGGCGGCGTACCAGTTTAGGGTGCCGGCATTATCCAGCAACAGGTATTGATTTTTGCTTAAAGGTGCTAAAGCCGCCGCCGAGACACTGCCCGGCAACTGATCTGTGGTGGCACAGGCGTTGATACTGGCCGAGGCCAGTAACACGCAACAAATTCGAACTAGTTTCATGGTTAAGTCCTGTCGTTTCTATTCGCGACACCGGGCGCCCTACATGATTTTTTAGACGCCCGGTTGCTATTTACCGCGTATTAGAAGTTGGTAATGGTCAAACCCAACTTATAGGTCAAGCCGTAGGTTTCGTACTGGGCGTTATAGGACGCCTCATTGACGTAGGCGTAGTAAGGCTCATCGGTTAAATTAGCCGCCTCGAAGTACAGTTGCATACCCTCGGTTAAATAATAACGCGCCGAGAAATCCAGTTGCGTTTGCTCATCGACGTACACGTCTTGCACCGCATCGCTCACATCCTGAACTTCTAACAAATATTCAGATTTATAGTTGGCCGCTAAGCGCATGCTAAAGCGGCTGGCATCGTACCCGATAGAAAGGTTACCGGTAGTGTCAGATTGACTGGGCATAGCACTATCGCGCGAGACAACACCGCCGGCGTCTTCATCATAATAAGCCAGCGTGGCATCCGAATCCGAAAAGGTCGCATTGGCCGATAACAGCAAACCGTTAAAAGGCGCAGGCAGTGAAGTAAACTGCTTAGAGAACGCCAGTTCAACACCGTAGATCTCGGCCGAATCGCCGTTGGCGTAGGTAATGGCCTCGTCATAATCGGCGTACATCGGCGTGCCGGCCAAGTCCGTTTGATAAATAAAGTTATCGATGTCTTTGTAATACGCAAACGCAGAAACCACGCCAGCCAAGCCCATGTAATGCTCAATACCTACATCAATGTTGCTCGACTCCAGTGGCTCTAACTCGGGGTTACCAAACTCGGCCTCTTCGTCATCGATAACAAAAAACGGCGCCAGCTGATCAAACGTAGGGCGCACCAGGGTATTGGTCCAGGAGGCCCGCAGCTGGGTGTTGTCTCCTAATGCATAGCGCGCATGCAACGACGGCAGTAGGTGGTCATATTGATTATCGGCATTGTTGTCCTCGAAGTTGTCGCCGTCGTAGCGCGTACCCTGCGCACTAAAGTCGGTATCCTCGTAACGTACACCAGCCAACAAGCGCAAGTCGCCCAGGTCGATACGCCCCATCAGGTAAGCGGCCGAGACTTGCTCCGACACATCAAAGTCTTCAATCCGGGAATCTTCTTCAGAGTAAAACTCTGCCTGATCCAGGCCCGAAACCGCATCGGCAACAGCGGCAGAGTTAATCCCCGGCCCAAAATTACCCAAAGTGTAATCCGGGTTTGATGCGGCGTAGGAATTCATGGACAGCGCTTCATCGCTAAAGCCATACTCATCTAAATCTTCGTACACCCAGATCTCAACATCGCTGTCTTTATCGCGATCGCTGTACTTACCGCCAAACTTAACCATCGCCGAGCTCGCGCCGATAAAGAAATCTTTAGTGACGTCAAACTGCCAGCTGGTATCTGTGTCATTGGTGCTCGACTGCGCCAACTCGACTTCATCCAGCTCAAAATTGTTGGCATCCGAAAATGACGCTGGCGTGTTCAAATATGGAGTTGTCGTGTCGCTGAAGGATACGCCTTCAATATCATCGATGCTGGCAAAGGCCGCGCCGCCCAAATGTTGCGGCTCGTCTTCGCCGGATTCAGACAGTGCCACGCGATAATCAAAGGTCCAGCTGTCAACACGGGTACTCCCGCCGAGTGAGCTTGAGAGTATCTCTTGCGTCTCTGAGCGATCTTTTAGCTCGCGCGCCACTTCGGCGTTGGTTACATCACCGGCACCAACAGCATCTTCAAACTCGACTATATTGGACAAGCGCTGCTCGGAGTCGGTGTACTTACTGTACAGATTACGCCAGTAGAGGTCGGTGTTTTCCGACAGCTTATAATCGACGTTAAAAGTCATGCCCGAGCGCTCGCGCTCGATGGTGTAATCGCGCTGCTCGATTTCTTCCAGCAAAGCGGCGCCATCGTCAAAATCCCAGGCGCCACCGGTCTCTACGTTGTCTGAGCCAAACTGGCGGTCGTACCAACTCACGCCCGCGGCAATCCCTAAGTTATCCGTTCCGCTGCCAATGCTGAACTGGTCAGAGGCAGTCAGTGCCAGCTTGGGGCTGGTGTTATCGGTCAGCTCGTTGTAGCTGCCCTCAGCCGTAAATGAATAGAAATTTCCGTCGCGATCAAAAGCCGACAGGCTTTGAATGTCAATACTGCCACCCAGAGCATTGGCATCCATATCCGGGGTTAGGGTTTTGGTTACCACTAAACCTTCCAGCAAGTCCGAGGGAATCACATCCAGCGCCACAGCGCGTCGTCCGCTGTCTGGCGACGGCAAGCTTACGCCATTAATGGTCACCGCATTGTAGTCGGGCCCTAAACCACGAACCCGAACATATCGGCCTTCGCCCTGATCGCGCTCAATCGACAAACCCGGTAAACGCTGTAAGGCTTCCGACACATTGGTGTCTGGCAGCTGGCCGATGGCATCGGCCGACACCGCACTGACCACATTATCGGCCGAGCGCTGACGGTTCAGCGCCTTATTTAAACTACCCGCTTGCCCCAACACAATCACATATTCCTGCTCTGGGCGCTCGGGCGATATTTTAAAATTGGCCACCGTCGTTTGGTTGTCGGTGACCGTAATCTCGCGGGTCATGGTTTCGACGCCCAAGTAGCTCACGCTCAATGTGTATGAGCCAGGCTTAACACCAGACATCACAAAGCGACCATCGCGGGCCGTGACAGCCGTTTGGTTGAGCTCTTCAATTTTCACCCGGCTACCCTGCAAAGGCATACCGCTTATTTCGGCGGTAAGTTGCCCACTGATGCGGCCATCGGCAAAAGCGTTGCCTGCCGCTAAAGCGCCTACCGCGCAAGCTAAGATATTGCGTGACCACTGTTTTGTGATACTGGATGTCCGACGGTTTTTATAAATCTGAGTCACAACCCTCTCCTGTGATGATAATCGTTAGTTGGCGCGCTTTGTTTGAACAAGCCAAGAGCGCACACCTCGTTGTTTGGTGCGCCGACAATAGAAAGGCAAAGTGACAATGCTGTGACAACAAACGGTAAACACTGGATAAACAGCCGTTTTAAAGCGGTTTGATCTGGCCCATGAGCTAAACCGCCCCCCGCTTCGCTCCCGTTAAAGCGCTCTCGACAAGCCCGCGCCCCCAATGCCGCGCAGCACCACCCGTCTTTTTATAAAAATCTGGTATTTGCCCTGAGCTAATTTGCCCCCGCGGTTTGTCACAAAACCGTTACATTGGCTTGTTATAGACAAACCCTATGTTTTTAGGATGGCATCATGATTCGGTTACATAAGTGGAAGCTCTTAGCGGTTGCGCTGATCACCAACATCACCATAGTGATCAGCCTTGCAGTGGGAGAAATTAAAGCCTGGGAGCATATCGACTGGCTCGACATTGTCGGCGAAGGGGGCGTTAGCTTACTGGCCGCCCTCTGGCTTGGCTTTACCCTTAACAGCCGTCCCAACGGCCCGGTTACTAATTTGCTAACGCTCGGACTCGGGCTCATTTTTGTGGGTACCTTTCAGGACTTGCTCGATGAGGTAATCGCCATCGACAAGGGTCTCTTTTTAAGCGGCGGATTAGAGTCAACCTTGCTGCCTGCCGGCCTGACTGTGCTCACCTTCGGCTTGTATCACTGGCACAAAGAGCAACTGCTGTTTACCGAACAACGCCGCAAACGCGAGCAAGTGTTTCGGGAGTACCGCTTACAGGATGGCTTAACCGGGCTCGGCGATGCGCGTTTTTTGCGTCGGCAACTGGCCTTGGCCCTAAAACACGCCAGCAATCATCAGCAGCCATTGGCGTTAGTGTTGCTAGACATCGACCACTTCGATGCAACCAACCGCCGCTTTGGTCATGCAGAGGGTGATCGACTGTTACAGGAACTTACGGAGATTATCTTGCTTAATTTGCGCCGCACCGATTTATTGTGCCGCTACGCGGGAGATCGGTTTGCCGTGGTGCTACCCAACACCGGCGAGTTAATGGCCGGCGAAATTGCCGCGCAACTGAGCCGCGCTATCGAGCACTTTGCCTACAAAACAGCGCAACAGGGCGAAACGCTGTATCAGAGTATCAGCACCGGCACTTGCACCGCCGAAGAGTACAGCGCCGAGGCAATGATTGAGCGCGCCACTACTCGGTTACTGCAGGCTAAAGACAGTAAAGCCCGCCTACAAGTCGTGGCGGCTTAAGAGAATGGCGAACCACTACGAGATCGACACCGCGTGCATTGCCGCGCACGAGTTTCCCGCCGCACTTATCGACTTGGCTTGTAGTCGCGGCATCGACAGCCACAAGTTGTTGCGCGGCACCGGCATTTTTATGGACGATTTTCTCACCGGTGAACTCACCTTGCGGCCCACACAATGCTTTGCCCTACTCGGCAATTTACGCAAGCTAATGCCCGCCGCCGAGTGCGCCTTTTTAGCGGGTGCGAGGCTATACCCCGGCAACTTTGGTGCGGCCGCCAGCGCACTGCAAAGCTCTGCCAATTTACTGGCAGCGATTCAGGTTGTCGTCGAGTATCAGGCTATTCTATCGCCACTGCTCAGCCCGCGACTTGAGTGGCGCTGCGACGACTTGTTTATCCACTGGCACGATGCCTGTGGAGCCAACGAGCACGGCGCGTTTTTAGCGGATATGATGATCAGCGCGTTAGTCGCCATCACCAAGCACTTGGCGGGGCGCTCCCTACCCTGGCAGTTTTATCTGCCCGGCGACCCCAACCATCGTGAACAATACCAAGTGCACTGGGGCCGGCACCTGCACGTCGGCAGCCATCAGTACAGCATGCAAATAAACCGCGCCGAGCTTGAGCAAGCTTGGCCCGGCTCGGCGGCAAATGTCAGCGAAATTGCTCGGCGACAATGTGATCGTCGCCTGGAGCAAAGCCCAGCCGCGGGGTTTATTAGCGTATTCGACGCCTATTTACGCCAGCATTTAGCTGGCAACCCATCGCTCGAATCAGCGGCCTGTGAATTCGCCATAAGCCCGGCCACCCTCAAACGCAAACTCAAAAAACATCACACCAGTTTTCAGCGGCGTTTCGATTTAGTGCGCAAAGAGCAGGCCCTATACTGGCTAACACACGAGCGACTGCCGCTGGCCGAGATCGCGACGCGACTGCACTTTCACGATGCACGCAACCTGCGCCGTGCTTTTAAGCGCTGGACGGGCATTGTTCCCAGCCAAGTGATCGCCTCGCGCTGAGCTCGCGGCTTACTAAACGCAACACCACCCGCCTGCGAAAGCTGTCATTAACGCGTATAATCCGCTCTAAACCCAACGACGTCGACTTGCGAGACATTCCATGACTAAGATCCGCTGGGGCGTGTTAAGCACGGCCAAAATTGCCCGATTGCACACTATTCCTGCCATTCAGTCTTCCGCATTGGGCGAGGTTGTCGCCATCGCCTCGCGCGATGAACAAAATGCCCGCGCGCAAGCCGACCAGCTCGGCATCGCTCGCGCCTATGGCAGTTACGAGGCGCTACTGAACGACCCGGACATTGATGCCATCTACAACCCCATGCCTAATCACCTACATGTACCCTGGTCGGTCAAGGCGCTTGAGGCGGGCAAACACGTGCTGGTAGAAAAACCCGCCGGTCTTAATGTGGCCGATATGGAGCCACTGCTAGCCTGCGCCGGGCGTCACCCAGAGCTAAAATTAATGGAAGCGTTTATGTACCGCTTTCACCCCCAGTGGCAACAAGCCAAACAACTGTGCGACGAGGGCGCCATCGGTACACTGCGAACGATTCAATGCGCATTTAGCTACAACAACCGCGACGCCGACAACATCCGCAACAGCGCGGCCATGGGCGGCGGCGCACTGATGGATATCGGTTGTTATGGCATTTCGTTGGCGCGTTTTTTACTGAACGCCGAACCGAGCCGGGTGCTTGGTCATATGAACAACCTTGATGAGTACGAGGTCGACTGCGTTACCTCGGCGTTAATGGAGTTTGACGGCGCCATCGCCAGCTTTACCTGCTCGACCAAAACCGAGCCCGAGCAGTGGGTAGAGATCGCGGGAGATGCCGGCAGCATTCGCATCCACATCCCTTTTAACCCGGCTGCCGACAACGGCACTGAGCTAACCCTGAAACACCAGGGCAAAATACAGATGCGCAATATCGAGCCCGCCAACCATTACCGCAACATGGCCGATGCGTTTGCCGAGGCGATCTTGCATAATAAGCCGGTCCCCACTCCCATGACCGATGCGCTTGACAACATGACTGTGCTTGACGCGATTGTGACCAGTGCCAACAAGCAAAGTTGGGTACATTTGTAACCTGCAGCACTGTTGCGGGTTATAGCAAAGGGCCAAAAGCCCAGGGCAGCACGCCCCTATTAATTGCGAGGCAACCCCTCGCTTATACAAACAAGGAGCCAGATTTGAAAAAGATTGTCGTAGTCGGCGGTGGCGCCGGCGGATTAGAATTGGTGACCAAGCTAGGCCGTAAACTGGGACGCAAAAATAAAGCCCATGTTACCTTGATCGACCGCAGCACGACCCACGTATGGAAGCCGCTGCTACATGAAATTGCCGTGGGTACCATGGACGAAGGGGTAGATGCGGTAAGCTATCGCGCTCACGCTTTCGACAATCACTTTCACTTTCGCATCGGCTCAATGACCGACATCGACCGCACCGCCAAACAGGTGGTGCTCGCCCCCATTAACGATGAAGACGGCCAAGAGCTGCTGCCCGAGACGCGCATTGATTACGATGTATTAGTGCTGGCGATCGGCTCGGCGTCTAACGACTTTAATACACCCGGGGTAAAAGACCACTGTATCTTTCTGGATAGCCCGACTCAGGCCCACCGTTTTCGCAATAAGTTATTGGGCCGCTTTTTGCGTATCCAGCGTGTCCCCGAGACTCGCAACAACGTCAATATCGCCATTGTCGGCGCCGGCGCCACCGGGGTCGAGCTATCGGCCGAGTTGCACCACGCGGTTGCCAAGTTTCACACGTACGGCTTTGACGCCATCGATAGTGAGCACCTTAACATTACCCTGGTAGAGGCCGGGCCGCGTATTCTGCCCGCGCTGCCCGAGCGAATTTCAGCGGCGGCCAGCCGCGAGCTGGTTAAGCTCGGCGTCAACATCAAGCTCAACACGCGCATTACCGCCGCCCTGAGTGATGGACTGGAAACCGCCGAAGGTGAAAAAATTGAGTCGGACCTAATGGTATGGGCCGCCGGCGTTAAAGTGCCCGACGCGCTAAAAAATATTGGCGGCATTCCCACCAATCGCATCAACCAATTACCGGTTAACGCTTACCTGCAAATTAAAAACGAGCCCAACTTGTTTGCCATTGGCGATTGCGCCGAGTTTATCCAAACTGACGGCAGCCGGGTACCACCGCGAGCGCAGTCGGCCCACCAAATGGCCGATACTTGCTACCACAACATTCGCGCGCAGCTCGATGGCAAGTCGCTTAAGGTCTATCGCTACAAAGATCATGGCTCGCTGGTATCGCTGTCGAACTTCTCCACCGTGGGCAACCTGATGGGCAACCTAAGCGGCGGCTCGCTGTTTATTGAGGGCCGCCTAGCGCGCCTAGTGTACGTCTCGCTTTACCGCATGCATCAGGTGGCCGTGCACGGTTACCTCAAAACAGGCTTAGTCATGCTATCGGGCAGCATCAATCGCTGGCTCAAGCCCAAACTCAAGCTCCATTAACGTTTTACTGCACGCTCAACCAAGGCCGCCGGCTTGACAGCTTGGGCGGCCCTGCCTAGGATGCGCTCTCGCGCTCATAAGGATCTAGCAATGTTGCCGTTTCACGATGTCGTCGCCGACGATTTTAGCGAGGTGAATGACCTGATCATTCGCCAGCTCTACTCCGATGTCGGTTTGGTCGAAAACATCGGGCACTATCTAATAGAGGCCGGCGGCAAACGGCTGCGACCGCTCATGGTATTGCTCTGCGCCCGCGCCTTAGGTTACACCGGTAAACATCATTTAGATTTAGCGGCCGTGATTGAGTTTATTCACTCGGCCACGTTACTGCACGACGATGTCGTCGACACCTCGACCTTGCGCCGTGGCCGCCCTACCGCCAATGCCGAGTGGGGCAACGCGCCGAGCGTACTAGTCGGCGACTTTCTTTACTCCCGCGCGTTTCAAATGATGGTGGCCATCGGCAATATGGACATCATGACCATTCTATCCCGAACCACCAACATCATTGCCGAAGGCGAAGTACAACAGCTGGTTAATGCCAAAGACCCGGACTTAACCGAGGCCGGCTACCTACAAGTCATCGAAAAGAAAACCGCCGTGCTCTTTGCCGCCGCCTGTGAAGTCGGCGCCGTGGTTGCCGGCGCCGACGCCTCCACACGCAAAGCGTTAAGCCAGTACGGCATGGAAGTGGGTATCGCTTTTCAGTTGGTTGACGATGCGCTGGATTACAAAGGCGACGCCGAGGCGCTGGGTAAAAACGTAGGTGACGATTTGGCCGAAGGTAAGCCCACCTTGCCGCTTATTCACGCGATGGCAAAAGCCCCTGGCGCCGATCGCGAGCTGATTCGCAACGCCATCAGCCAAGGCGATGCCAGCCAACTGAGCCAAGTCGTGGCCATCGTCGAGGCCACCGGCGCCATGGAATACACCTTGGCGGCCGCCCGCGCAGCGGTGGCGCGAGCACTCGAGGCCTTAACGGCCCTACCCGATAGTCGCTTTCGCACAGCGCTGGCCGATGTCGCCGAATTCGCCACGGGCCGCAATCACTAAACCTAAGCACCAAGATTGGCCCAGCGGCGCACCACCGGCCGGGGCCCTGAAATAATAAGATTCCCAGACAGAACACTAGACAAGCCAGTGGCACAAGGTAGAATGTGCCCCTTTGCGGCCTCGGATGGCCCCACCCGTTTGATTTACTGCTCAGAGTTAACACTATGAATTCACATGTCCAGCAGAGCTCATACAGCCTGGAAGATCTGATCGAATGCGGCCACGGTCGCCTGTTTGGGCCAGGTAATGCACAGTTACCCATACCCAACATGCTTATGCTTAACCGTATTGCCCATATCAGCGAAACTGGCGGTGAGTACAACAAAGGCGAAATTATCGCCGAGCTGGACATCAGCCCGGACCTGTGGTTTTTCGACTGCCACTTTCCCGGCGATCCGGTTATGCCTGGCTGCCTAGGGCTAGACGCCATGTGGCAGCTGGTAGGCTTCTTTTTGGCCTGGAAAGGCAACCCCGGGCGCGGACGTGCACTGGGCTGCGGTGAAGTGAAGTTTACCGGGCAAATACTGCCAACCGCTAAAAAGATCACCTATCATATCAACCTAAAACGCGTCATTGAGCGCAAATTGATTATGGGTATCGCCGACGGCCGAGTCTCGGTGGACGGTAAAGATATTTATTTTGCCAAGGACCTGCGGGTCGGCCTGTTCTCAAACACCGATTCCTTTTAACAGTAAGGCACTAAGCCCAGCGACCACGGTCGAATCAGTTGTAAATGGCCCCACTGTGGCATAATAGACAAAAATGTAGCCGCTCTTGCTGAGGCTGAGCACTATTAAGAGGTAGCCTATGAAACGCGTTGTAGTTACCGGTATGGGCATTGTTTCCTGCATCGGTAATGATAAATCCACCGTACTGGACGCCCTGCGTCACGGTCGCTCTGGCATTACATACAACTCTAGCTATGAAGAGATGGGCTTTCGCTCCTGCGTAGCCGGTTCGATCAATCTCGACCTAAAAGAGATGATAGACCGCAAAGTGTTGCGTTTTATGGGCGATGCGGCGGCTTTTGCCTACGTCTCTATGGATCAAGCCATTAAAGATGCCGGCTTAACCGAAGCCGAATACTCTAACGAGCGCACCGGTATTATCATGGGCTCTGGCGGCGCTGGCTCGCAAAACCTGGTTGAGGCGGCCGATGTTCTGCGCAACCGCGGGCTCAAACGCATCGGGCCCTATCGTGTTACCCAAACCATGGGCAGCACCACCTCAGCCTGTTTGGCGACACCGTTTAAAATTAAAGGGGTGAACTACTCTATCTCGTCTGCTTGTGCCACCAGCGCACACTGTATCGGTAATGCCATGGAGCAAATCCAGATGGGCAAGCAAGATATGGTATTTGCCGGCGGCGGCGAAGAAGAGCACTGGTCCCTGTCGTGCCTGTTTGACGCCATGGGTGCCCTCTCGACCAAATACAACGACACCCCCCACAAAGCTTCACGTGCCTACGATGCCGCGCGCGACGGTTTTGTGATCGCCGGTGGCGGTGGCTGTTTAGTCCTTGAAGAGCTAGAGCACGCTAAAGCACGCGGCGCCAAAATCTATGGCGAGTTAGTGGGCTATGGCGCCACCTCGGACGGCTATGACATGGTAGCGCCATCGGGCGAAGGTGCCGAGCGCTGCATGCGTCAGGCCATGGCCACCGTAGAGGGCGACATCGACTACATCAACTCCCACGGTACCAGTACACCCGTTGGCGACTTAGCCGAGCTAAAAGCCGTACGCAGTACCTTTGGCGAGAAAATACCGGCCATTAGCTCAACCAAGTCGTTAACCGGTCACTCGCTAGGCGCCACTGGCGTGCAAGAGGCAATTTACTCGCTGATGATGATGGAGAATAACTTCATTTGCGCCTCGGCTAATGTCGAAGAATTAGACCCAGAAGCGGCCAGCGTCCCTATCGTGCGCGAGCGCCAGGACGATGTAACGTTAAACCGAGTGCTATCAAACAGCTTTGGTTTTGGCGGTACTAACGCCTCACTGGTGTTTCAGCGTTACGACGACTAAGCCTGCTTTTCGCAGTAGCTCGCAACACCCACTGAAGCGGCCCCGCCGCTTCAGTGCTTTTAGCTTTAGCCCTGCCAACCGCTACTGATTAACGTGTAACCACTGCTTAACCATCGCCACCAATGTGGTGCGCCAAGTACGCGCCTGCACACCAAAATCACCACGAATACGCAGAGCACTGAGCACCGCACTCACAGGCTCATCAGGGCGTGCCTCATCAACCACCTCAAACCTCGGGGCCGCTCCCTGATAATCCTGTTGCTCCAAAACCTGCGCCAACTGCTCGGCAAACTCCAACTCAGTACAACCATCGCCACTACAGTAGTGGTAAATACCCCAACATTGCGCGCCACAACTAATTTGCTTAATCAGCGCCACTATAACCCGCGCCACATCAGACAACGCAGTGGGTGCACCGCGCAAACGATTGTTAGGACGCCAAGTCTCTCCCGCCTGCAGGGCCGCCAGCAGCCGCGTTAAGTGATTGTCGCCAAAACTGCCAATCACCCAACTGGTGCGCAGCACAATCACACACTCTAAATGCTCGGTAACGGCTTGCTCCGCAGCATAAAACGCCCGCCCAACAGCGCTGTTGGGTACCGGCTCATCGCGCTCGGCGTGCTTACTTTTATTGTCGTCGCCAAACACCCGATAACTCGACAACTGAATCATCGGAATGCCTCGAGCCTTACACACGTGTGCCAACGTTTCGGCCGCTTGCGGCAACAGCGTGCAATCCGCATCGCTCGGCGCGTCTGCCCAACCTAACGTATTAACCACCAGGTTCGGCTTACCTTGCCCGATATAAGCCTCTACCGCCTCTTGGCTACACCAGTCAACGTCCTTTGCCGCCGGGGTCAGCAGCCCAAACGACTCTCGCTCTAGCTCGTGTTCTAGCGCGACACCTAACGAATGGGTGCTATCGGTTAATAACAACTTCAAATCTGATCTCACTTGTTTTGGGTTAGCGGTAACAAAAGCCCTAGGCTACTTCTAGGCAAGAGCCTTGCAAAGCATATAGGGCGCCACAAAAACACCCAAAGGTGTCTTTATATCACACATAGAACCGGGAGCACTTTGCCCGAGCTGCACTAGACGATAAAAGCCTAAAAATTGACCTAAAGATTGTACAGACCCGCCGATAACCCGTTAAGCATTAAAAACTTTGAGGTTATCATGTCGCCTAGCCAAACCGACCTAAACAGCGCTGTGCGCGCTGCCAGCCAAGCACCCCAACTGCATTCGCGGCCCAACGTCGTCAACAGTAAAGTGACTCAGGCACTCACTCTGGTAAGTGACAAAGCGGCCGAGCAAATTGGCGTGCCCGAGGTCGGTAAGTTTAAACCGCTAACCGCCGAGCAGGCAGCCGGCAATATTTTAGGCTTTATCCAGCGCCAAATAGAGCGCGATGTGGCGGACGGTGCAACCGACGAAGAGCTAGAGTCGCGCCTACAAGCTGGACTATCGGGCTTTAACAAGGGCTTTAATCAGGCCCGTGACCGCTTAGAAGCGTTAAGCTTACTGGACGATCAGGTGAGCGCGTCAATCGGCAAGACTTACGATTTAGTCACCAACGGTATCGACCAGTTGGCACAAGAGCACTTGGGCCGATCACTCGACGATGCCGCCCCGCCCAAAACCACGCAACTCAGCCCCAGCGCCTCAGCGAGTCGCACAAGCTATGAATACGCCTCGGCACAAAGCTTTCGCTTTGAGCTCCTCACGGGCGAAGGCGACAAAGTGAGTATTCAGGCCAATGCCAGCCACGGTGAAACGCAATTTTGGCGCGCCGAAGACGGCAGCAGCTCTAGCGCATCGAGTTCAAGCGTCAGTTACAGCCTCAACATCACCGGCGAGCTAAACGAATCTGAGCGAGCGGCCATTGACGAGCTGTTGCAACAAGTTAATTCGCTTGCCGACTCTTTCTTTACCGGCGATATTTCTGGCGCCTTCGAATCAGCCCTAGCGCTCGGTTACGATCAAAGCCAAATTGAAGGCTTTGCCCTCAACCTAACCCGGGTTGATATTCAGCGCGCCAGCAGCGCCTACGGTAAAGAGGCCGCCGCACCTAACGGCCTACAACAACGCTTACAACCTGTGGGGCAATTTATTAAAGACGCCCAAGAAGCGTTTAATAAAGCCAGCGAGTTTGCCGAGCCCTATAAGCTTTTACTGGACATCGTTAACGGTTTATACGCCGACACCGAGGCACCGGGCAATCGCGATGGCAAACGCTTTGCGGATTTTATTGGGGAGCTTTTGAATAACTCTCTAACCACTAATAGCCCCAAAGAAGACGCATAAAATCAAATCAACTCCTCTATGGCCATCCTGCTATAGATCCAAAGATAATACCCGGATCTATAGCGAGCGCGTCACAACAACATTACCTTTACTTTTAACGTCCTAAAAAGAAAAAGCCCAGCTATTGCTGGGCCCTAGGAAGTATTTCGACTAAAAACATTACACTTTGCATTAACTCCTCGCTAAAAAGGAATATCATCATCAAAGCTATCAAACCCACCGGCCGGTTGTTGCGGCTGCTGGGGTTGCTGTTGCGGCGGTGCTTGGCGCGGCGCCTGCTGAGGCTGCGCTTGCGGTTGACCTTGGGGCTGATTGCCGCCGTAGTTCTGGTTTTGATTGTAGTTATCTTGGCCGTAATTGTTATTATCGCCACCGGCGCCGCGACTGTCGAGCATTTGCATCTCGCTGCAGACGATTTCGGTGGTGTAACGGTCCTGACCGTCTTGGCCTTGCCATTTACGGGTACGCAGCGAACCTTCGATATAAACTTTAGAGCCTTTGCGTAAATACTCGCCGGCAATCTCAGCAATGCGGTTAAAAAATACCACGCGGTGCCACTCGGTGCGCTCTTGTGGCTGACCGGTTTGCTTGTCTTTCCATTGGTCAGAGGTGGCCACGCTGATGTTAGTCACGGCTCCGCCAGAGGGCATGTATTTTGTCTCTGGGTCTTGGCCCAAGTTACCTACTAAGATGACCTTATTAACACCACGCGATGCCATACTTATCTCCTCGAATTTGTCTAAACTTATTGCGGCTTTTGCACATTAGATAGCGTAAACCGCTCGCTGTCATGTCCGATACTTTAGCATCTGTTGACTTATTTAGCTGACCATTACCGCCAGTATTTGATCGCGCTTAACTTTTTGCGAGTCGACCTTAAGATAAACCATACCCTCGGCCGGCACCGCCAGCACCTCAGCCACGCCTACAACTTGCGCAAGCTTCTCGCTTACCGCAGCCGGGTCAGCGCCGTTTAACGGCAAAAGCATACTGGCCAGATAGCGCGGCGGTGTCATGGAGCGGGCAATCAGCCACCACAACGCCACTAATGCAGCGCCGGCGGCCAACACCACCTCAGCGCCCTGCCATTGCAGCAACGCCCCCCCGGCAGCACCGCCGGTAAAGGCTCCCAAAAACTGCGCGGTCGAATAGATCCCCGTCGCCGTCCCCTTGGAGCCCGCGGGCGCCAACTTGCTGACCAACGACGGCAGCGTTGCCTCGAGTAAGTTAAAGGCCATAAAAAACGCAAACAACCCCGGCAGCCACCACAGCAGCGTTTGCGGTGTGACCACCAGCCAGAGTAACGCACTCGCCAAGAGCGCGATTGCCGCTAAAAACACGGGCTTCATCTTGCGGCGCTTTTCGGCAATGATAATCAAAGGCAGCATCGCGACAAAAGAGCCGGCCAGCAAGGGTAGATAAATCATCCAGTGATGGGCGCGCGACACACCGAGTGAGCCGACCAATACACCGGGAAGCACCACAAAGCTGGCCGTTAACACACAGTGCAGAGCAAAAATACCGACGTCTAGCCTGAGCAGCTCCCGGTTGCGCAGCGTTTTGGCCAGCAGCGCCGGCACGGCTCCGGTCTCGCGCCGCCTTGCGATACCGCCACCATGGCTAACGGCCGGCACCCGATAAATAATAACGTATACGCCCACCAAGCCAAGCGCAGCGGTCACCCAAAAAATCAATGCTAACCCGCCAACTCCGGCGAGCGCAGGCCCAATGACCAAAGCCAGCGCAAAAGACACCCCAATGGAAGCGCCGATACTGGCCATGGCCTTGGTACGGTTTTCATCGGCGGTAAGATCCGTCACCATTGCCATGACCGCACTGGCGATGGCGCCACCACCTTGCAGGATTCGCCCCAGCACCAACTCGTACACCGTGTCGGCTTGAGCGGCCACAATGCTGCCCAGCACAAAGATCAACAAGCCGCCCACAATAACCGGTTTACGGCCAATTCGATCAGACAACATACCAAAAGGAATTTGCAGCAGCGCCTGACTAAAACCGTAAGCACCCAGAGCCAACCCCAGCAAAGCCGGCGTCGCCCCGCGGTAGGTATCACCGTATAGCGTGAGCACGGGCAGCACCATAAACAGCCCGAGCATGCGGAATGCATAGAGTGACGATAGCGCCATCACAACTCGGCGCTCAAATGAGGCGGTAGGCTCGGACACGAAAAACCCTGTTGGTTAAAAGCTGCGGATTTTACCACAGAGCGAAGCAAAACGCGTTTGTGATTGGGGCATAGCAACTAACTGGCTCGGGGTACCATCCGCGCGAGCGTAAATACCGTATAATGGTGAGTTTTTAGGCGAAGGGGCCAGCAAACCCCAACAGGTGGTATAGATTGGATACAATTTACGTTCGCGGTGCCCGCACTCACAACCTCAAAAATATCGACCTGGACATCCCGCGCGATAAACTTGTGGTAGTCACGGGTCTGTCGGGCTCGGGCAAATCATCGCTGGCGTTTGATACGCTCTACGCCGAGGGCCAGCGGCGCTACGTTGAGTCGCTCTCTACCTACGCCCGGCAATTTCTGTCGATGATGGAAAAGCCCGATGTCGATCACGTTGAGGGGTTAAGCCCGGCCATCTCAATCGAACAAAAATCCACCTCACACAACCCGCGCTCTACCGTGGGCACAATTACCGAGATTTACGATTACCTGCGCCTGCTATACGCCCGCGTGGGTGAACCGCGCTGCCCGATACACGGCAAGCCCCTGGCGGCCCAAACCGTTAGCGAGATGGTGGACACCGTGCTCGCCATGCCCGAAGGCAGCAAGCTTATGCTGCTCGCCCCTATCGTGCGCGACCGCAAAGGTGAGCACTTACATACCCTGGAACATCTAAAACGCGAGGGGTTTATCCGTGCCCGCATCGACGGACTGCTGGTCGACTTAGACGATGCTCCCGCGCTGGACAAAAAGAAAAAACACACCATAGATGTGGTAATCGATCGTTTTAAAGTCCGCGACGACCTTAAAGTACGCTTAGCCGAATCGTTTGAAACCGCCCTAAACCTAGCGGAAGGATTGGCCGGAATCAGTGATATGGACGGCCAGCAAGAAGATCGTATTTTCTCGGCCAAACACGCTTGTCCAGTGTGTGATTACAGCTTAAGCGAGCTGGAGCCACGGCTGTTTTCGTTTAACAACCCCGCCGGCGCTTGCCCCACCTGCGACGGTTTAGGCCTCAAACAGTTTTTTGATGAGAGTAAGGTGGTGCTGTTCCCCGAGGCATCTCTGGCCCAAGGGGCTATTCGCGGTTGGGATAAACGCAATATCTACTACTTTCATATGCTTACCTCCATTGCCGAGCACTACGGCTTTGACGTCGACACCCCCTGGCAGGATCTGAGCAAAGAGCAACAACGTGCGGTGCTTGACGGCTCTGGCGATGACGTCATCGCATTCAACTATGTTAACGAACGCGGCGATGTCATTCAGCGCAAACACACCTTTGAGGGGGTCGTGCCCAACCTGGAAAGACGCTACCGCGACACCGAATCCTCTGCGGTGCGCGAGGAGCTGGCCAAGTTCCTCTCCACTCAACCGTGCCCTTCGTGCAAGGGCGCCCGGCTGCGACGTGAAGCACGCAATGTGTTTGTCGATGAGCGCACCCTGCCACAAATTACCGATATGCCGGTGGGCGAGGCACACCAGTACTTTGGCGCGCTCAGCTTTACCGGCTCGCGGGCGGGCATTGCCGACAAAATATTAAAAGAGCTGCGCGATCGTTTTAGCTTTTTGGTCGACGTCGGGCTTAACTACCTTACTCTAAACCGCAGTGCCGACACCCTGTCGGGCGGCGAGGCGCAGCGCATTCGCTTAGCCAGCCAAATCGGCGCGGGGCTCGTGGGGGTTATGTATATTTTGGATGAGCCCTCAATTGGCTTACATCAGCGCGACAACGAACGCTTGCTGGCAACCCTTACCCACCTGCGGGATTTAGGCAATACAGTGATTGTGGTCGAGCACGATGAAGATGCCATTCGTCTGGCCGACCACGTAATCGACATTGGCCCCGGCGCCGGGGTCCATGGCGGCGAGGTAATTGCGCAGGGGACGGTCGACGATATTATCGCGAGTGAAAAATCTCTTACGGGACAATACTTAAGCGGCAGTAAAGAAATCGCCATACCGGCCAAGCGCACACCGGTCGACCGCAATAAGATGCTCAAACTTTGTGGCGCCCGCGGCAACAACCTACAAAACGTTAACCTCGAACTGCCGGTGGGTTTGATGACCTGCGTCACAGGAGTATCCGGGTCGGGCAAATCCACGTTAATTAACGCCACGTTGCACCCGATAGCGGCGACGGAGCTAAACGGGGCCACCACGCTCAAACCAGCCCCTTACGATAGCATCGAGGGCATGAGCTTGTTCGATAAATGCGTCGATATCGATCAGAGCCCCATCGGCCGCACACCGCGCTCTAACCCGGCCACCTACACCGGTATTTTTACGCCGGCGCGCGAGCTGTTTGCCGGTACCCCCGAGGCCCGCTCGCGTGGCTACAAAGCCGGGCGCTTTAGCTTTAACGTCAAAGGTGGCCGCTGCGAGGCCTGCCAAGGCGACGGCGTCACCAAAGTCGAGATGCACTTTTTGCCGGACGTATTCGTGCCCTGCGACATCTGCAAGGGCAAGCGCTACAACCGCGAAACCCTAGAGGTGAAATACAAAGGCAAAAATATCCATGAGGTACTGGAGCTAACCGTCGAGGACGCCCGTGAATTCTTTGACGCCATCCCTGCCATTGCCAAAAAACTACAAACCCTGATGGATGTGGGCCTCTCGTACATCCGCCTCGGGCAAGCCGCCACTACGTTATCCGGCGGTGAAGCGCAGCGGGTTAAGCTGGCCAAGGAGCTGTCCAAACGCGATACCGGCCAGACGCTGTACATTCTGGATGAGCCCACCACCGGCCTGCACTTTTACGACATCCAACAACTGCTCACAGTGCTGCAGCGGCTGCGCGATCACGGCAACACCGTGGTGGTGATTGAGCACAACCTGGATGTGGTAAAAACCGCCGACTGGGTAATTGATTTGGGCCCCGAAGGCGGCAGCGGCGGCGGTCAAATCATCGCCAGCGGCACGCCCGAAGACATCACCAAAGTGAAAAAGTCCTACACCGGGCAGTTTTTGGCGCCAATGCTTAAGATTTCTCGCGAGCGGGCCAAAGCTCGCAACAGCTAGTCACAGGGGCCGCAGCGACCTTACCGTTTAGCGCTCGTGCGCATCTACTCCAGATGTACACGAGCTGGTATAATGCCGCCTCCTCCAATGCAGAGGCTTGTGTGCCGAATTGATTGGCGGCCAAAAGCTGTCGATAAAGGGTTGGTGGCACTTGCACGGGAAGGCACTTATCCGTACCTGGCTGACCTTTCAGCCGCCCCCGCTTGCAAGCAGCACCCACCCGGCCTCTGAAGATACCCTCTTAAAACCATAGGTAAAAGAATGGCTACATCAGACTCGACAATTATCTACACCAAGACCGACGAAGCCCCAGCGCTTGCCACCCAATCGTTACTGCCTATTATTGAGGCCTTTACGCAAGTTTCCGGCGTAGGTGTAGAGCTAAAAGACATCTCCCTAGCCGGCCGCATCATCGCCGCCTTTCCGGACTACCTGAAAGAAGAACAGCGCCAGGGCGATGCACTCGCCGAGCTGGGCGAGCTGGCCAAAAACCCCGAGGCCAACATCATCAAGCTGCCTAATATCAGCGCCTCGATCCCGCAATTAAAAGAAGCTATTAAAGAGTTGCAAGATAAAGGCTACGCCCTGCCCAACTACCCCGCCGAGCCGAGCACCGATGAAGAAAAAGACATCGCGAGCCGCTACGACAAAATCAAAGGCAGCGCGGTAAACCCCGTTCTGCGCGAGGGCAACTCTGACCGTCGCGCCCCGGCTTCGGTAAAAGCCTACGCCCGCAAAAACCCGCACTCGATGGGCGCTTGGTCTAAAGATTCCAAATCTCATGTAGCACACATGAGCGAAGGTGACTTTTTTGGTAGCGAAAAATCCGTCACCCTACCGGCCGCCACTACCGCCAAAATCGAGTTTGAAAAAGCCGATGGCAACAAACAGGTACTGAAAGAAGGCCTAGCCCTGCAAGCCGGTGAGATCGTCGACGCGGCCGTTATGAGCGCCAAATCACTGCGCGCCTTTTTGGCCGAAGCCATTAGCGACGCCAAAGAAAAAGACGTGCTCTTCTCTCTGCACATGAAAGCCACCATGATGAAGGTGTCTGACCCGATCATCTTCGGCCACGCTGTTACCGTATTTTTCAAAGATCTGTTTGAAAAATACAGCGCCGAGTTTAAAGAGCTGGGTGTGGACCCCACTTATGGCTTTGCCGATGTATTGACCAACATTCAAAAATTGCCCGCCGATAAGCGCGAAGCGATTGAAGCTGACATCAAGGCCGCTTACGCCGCTGGCCCCGAGATGGCTATGGTGAACTCGGACAAAGGCATCACCAACCTGCACGTGCCTAACGATGTGATCATCGACGCCTCTATGCCCGCCGCGATTCGCTCGTCTGGCAAGATGTGGGGACCGGCGGGCGACCTGCAAGACACTAAATACACCATTCCCGATCGCTGCTATGCCGGCGTCTACGCCGAAACAATTGAGTTCTGCAAAGAGCACGGCGCCTTCGACCCAACCACCATGGGCAGCGTGCCTAACGTTGGTCTAATGGCACAAAAGGCCGAAGAGTACGGCTCGCACGATAAAACCTTTGAAATGGCTGACAAAGGCACCGTGCGCATTATTGATGCCGACGGCAACACCTTACTCGAGCAGCCAGTAGAGCCGGGTGACTTGTTCCGCGCCTGCCAGGTAAAAGACGCGCCGATTAAAGATTGGGTTAAGTTAGCGGTTAATCGCGCCCGCGCCACTGGCAGCCCGGCGATTTTCTGGCTGGACGAAAACCGCGCCCACGACGCCGAGCTGATTAAAAAGGTTAACGCTTACCTGCCCGAGCACGACACCGACGGTCTGGACATCCGTATCCTAGCACCGGTAGAGGCAACGCGCGTTACTTTGCAACGGGCTAAAGACGGTGAAGACACCATCTCGGTCACCGGCAATGTATTGCGCGATTACCTCACCGACTTGTTCCCCATCTTAGAGCTGGGCACCAGCGCCAAGATGCTGTCTATTGTGCCCCTGATGAACGGCGGCGGCTTGTTTGAGACTGGCGCTGGCGGCTCAGCTCCCAAACACGTCGACCAATTTACCGAAGAGGGTCACCTGCGCTGGGATTCGCTGGGTGAGTTTTTGGCTCTGGCGGCCTCTCTTGAGCACTTTGGTCAAGTGAACAACAACCCCAAAGCTAAAATTTTGGGCGATGCTCTGGATAAAGCCACCGGCAAGTTCTTAGACACCAATAAGTCACCTTCGCGCAAGGTAGGTGAAATCGACAACCGCGGCAGTCATTTCTATTTGGCACTGTACTGGGCAGAAGCTTTGGCAGCACAAAGCGACGACAGCGATTTACAAGCGCGCTTCAGCAAAGTTGCCAATGAGATGGCCGCCAATGAGCAAGCCATTATCGGCGAGTTAAACGATGCTCAGGGCAGCCCGGTCGACATCGGTGGTTACTACCAAACGGACGACACCAAAGTTGCCGCCGCTATGCGCGCCAGCAGCACCTTGAACCAGATTATCAACGCACTGTAACCATTTTGTGTAACCGCGCTCAAGCGAGCGCATCTGGATCATGCCAAAAGCGACCTCAGTAATGAGGTCGCTTTTTTTATACCTCAGTCCTCTCATCGATTTATTCAATCATTCCCGCCTGCCGCGCCCGGTGTATTTCTAAAAGCTCAAGCGCTATTCTTAACCAGCAGATATACCTAAACAGGCGAAACCAAAAGAGGCTAAAGGAAACACTATGGGTTTATTAGTCGACGGGCAATGGCACGACAAATGGTACGACACAAAAGCATCCGGAGGTAAGTTTGTTCGCAGCGAGTCTCAGTATCGGCACTGGATTACAGCCGACGGCAGCGCCGGGCCTAGCGGTGAAGGCGGCTTTAAAGCCGAGGCTGGCCGCTATCACCTTTATGTCTCACTGGCCTGCCCTTGGGCCCATCGCACCCTAATTGTACGCACCCTCAAAGGCCTGGAAGACATGATCGAGGTATCGGTGGTCAACCCCTTGATGCGCGAGCACGGCTGGACGTTTGCCCCAGGCGATGACGTTACCGGCGATAGACTTTACCAATCGGGCTTTTTGCACGAACTCTACACCCGCGACAAGCCCGATTATAGCGGCCGGGTAACAGTCCCCGTATTGTGGGATAAACAACGCGAGTGCATTGTTAACAACGAGTCTGCCGATATCATCCGTATTTTAAGCACCGCCTTTGATCAGCTTGGTGCTCGCGAAGGCGACTTTTACCCCGACGCTTTGCGCGATCGTATCGACGAGATTAATACGCAGGTGTACCACAAGGTCAATAACGGGGTCTATAAGGCGGGCTTTGCGACCGAGCAAGCTGCCTATGAGGAAGCCGTAACAGAACTATTTACTACGCTTGACGAGCTGGAGCGACGTTTGGGCAAGCAGCGCTACTTAACCGGCAGTAAAATCACCGAGGCAGACTGGCGTTTGTTTACCACGTTAATACGGTTTGATGCGGTTTACCACGGTCACTTCAAGTGCAACCACAAACGCATCGTTGACTACCCCAACCTATGGGGCTTTACTCGCGAGCTATATCAGTGGCCCGGCGTTGCCGAGACGGTGAATTTTAACCACATCAAAGGTCACTACTATCGCAGCCACACAATGATCAACCCCACCGCGATTGTACCGACTGGGCCGCTGCTAGAGCTTAATACTGCCCACGGTCGAGACTTATAACCTTAAGCCGTGCAGAAGTCCCAGACACAAAAACGCAAAAAAGTCGGCAAGCCGACTTTTTTGCGTAATCCACGATAAAGCGAGTAGTAGTTACTCGGCTTCAGCCGCTTCTTCAACTGCACCTGTAACAGGGCGGTCCATCAGCTCAACATAAGCCATGGTTGCTTTGTCACCGGTACGCAGGCCACACTTAAGAATGCGCAGGTAACCACCTGGACGACTCTCAAAACGTGGACCCAACTCGGCAAACAGCTTACCAACAGCTTTAGGGTCGCGCAGACGGGCAAATGCCAAACGGCGATTTGCAACGCTGTCTTTCTTAGCCAAGGTGATCAAAGGCTCGGCAAAACGACGCAGCTCTTTGGCCTTAGGCAAGGTAGTCTTAATCAGTTCGTGCTCAACCAGTGACGCGGTCATATTGCGAAACATAGCTTTGCGATGTGAACTGTTACGATTCAGTTGACGGCCACTTTGACGATGACGCATGACGCTAAATCCTTCACTTATGATTGCTTCACAGCAATCGCGTTAGCCCGCGCTAGGCGCGGGACAGTCTATTAATCAGTCTTCGTTGCGCAGGCTAGCCGGAGGCCAGTTTTCCAAACGCATACCGAGCGAGAGGCCGCGAGAGGCCAATACATCTTTAATCTCGGTCAGAGACTTTTTACCCAGATTCGGGGTCTTCAACAGCTCAACTTCAGTGCGCTGAATCAGATCGCCGATGTAGTAGATATTTTCCGCTTTCAGGCAGTTTGCCGAACGTACAGTCAGCTCCAAATCATCTACCGGACGTAACAGAACAGGGTCAATCGCCTCTTCCTTTTCTTCCGGTTGCGACAATTTCTCGCCTTCCAGATCAACAAACACCGCCAACTGCTGCTGCAAGATAGTAGCCGCACGACGGATGGCCTCTTCTGGATCAATGGTACCGTTGGTCTCAAGATCCAAAATCAACTTATCCAAGTCGGTGCGCTGCTCAACACGAGCGCTTTCCACGCTGTAAGCAACACGACGAACCGGGCTATAGGACGCATCCAACTGGAGGCGGCCAATAGCGCGACTTTCGTCTTCTTCTTGGCGACGCGCATCAGCAGGCTGATAACCGCGGCCACGGGCAACCGTCAAACGCATGGTCAAAGTGGTGTCGCCGGTAATATTGGCAATCACGTGGTCGGGGTTTTTTACCTCGATGTCGTGATCAACCTGGATATCACCCGCAGTCACAACACCTGGACCTTTTTTGGTCAGCGTCAGTACGGCTTGATCTTTACCGTGCATTACCACGGCAACGCCTTTGAGGTTCAGCAGGATCTCGATGACGTCCTCACGGACCCCTTCGATATCACTATACTCGTGCAGCACACCATCGATTTCTACTTCAGTAACGGCACAACCGGCCATTGACGAAAGCAAAATACGACGCAGCGCATTGCCCAAAGTATGTCCAAAACCACGCTCCAGCGGTTCCAGCACAACTCGAGCGTGAGTTGGGCTGTTTTCGGTAACGTCGATATGACGCGGAGTCAAAAATTCGTTTACTGCAGTCTGCATAGCCACACCTGTTAACGGTTAATCCCTTACTTGGAGTAAAGCTCTACGATAAGGTTTTCGTTGATTTCAGCCGGCAAGTCGCTGCGATCAGGAATGCGCTTATAAGTGCCTTCCTTTTTGTCAGCGTTAACTTCAACCCATTCAACATCAGCGCGCTGACCTGACAAGGTCAAAGCGTTCTGAATGCGAAGCTGGTTTTTAGCCTTTTCGCGAACCGCAACAACATCACCTTCCGCTACTTGATAAGAAGCGATGTTAACGGTTTGGCCGTTAACAGTGATGCCTTTGTGAGATACCAACTGACGAGATTCTGCGCGAGTTGCGCCAAAGCCCATGCGGTAAACCACGTTATCCAAGCGACATTCCAGCAACTTCAGCAGGTTCTCACCTGTCGCGCCTTTGCGACGGGCGGCTTCTTTGTAGTAGCCACGGAACTGCTTTTCCAGAACGCCATAGGTGCGACGTACTTTTTGTTTCTCGCGCAACTGGATGCCGTAATCAGACAGGCGACCGCGACGCTGACCGTGCTGGCCAGGAGCAGCTTCCAGTTTACACTTTGAGTCCAGCGCGCGTGCACCACTCTTCAGAAAGAGGTCGGTACCTTCGCGACGGGACAGCTTACAAGTTGGTCCAATATAACGTGCCATTAGTTTGCCCCCTTACACTCGACGTTTTTTCGGCGGACGACAGCCATTGTGTGGTATCGGCGTCACGTCTGTGATGTTGGTAATTTTGTAACCAACGTTATTCAGGGCGCGCACGGCAGACTCGCGGCCGGGCCCTGGGCCTTTTACTTCCACGTCAAGGTTCTTCAAGCCGTACTCTTTGGCGGCTTCACCAGCGCGCTCTGCTGCTACCTGAGCGGCGAACGGGGTGCTTTTACGTGAACCGCGGAAACCTGAGCCACCTGAAGTTGCCCAAGTCAGGGTATTACCCTGGCGGTCGGTGATCGTAACGATCGTGTTATTAAAAGAGGCGTGGATGTGTGCAACACCATCCGCAACCTGCTTTTTGACCTTCTTTTTGGTCGTAGCTTTATTACCTGGCTTGGCCATAGCAATTCTCTTCCTAACTGTTGTTACCGTACTTGAATGTGAGCGAAAACCAGCGAATTAACGCTTAATTGGCTTACGCGGACCTTTGCGGGTACGTGCGTTAGTCTTAGTACGCTGACCACGGAGCGGCAGACTACGACGGTGGCGCAAGCCACGGTAGCATCCCAAATCCATCAGACGTTTAATGTTCATAGACACAACACGACGCAGGTCACCTTCTACGGTGAACTTGCCCAACTCATTACGGATCTGATCTACCTGTTCTTCGCTCAGCGAGCCAATTTTGGTATCTTCCGCAATGCCTGTAGCAGCACAGATCTGCTTGGCAGTGGTCCGGCCTACCCCATAGATATAAGTCAGGGATATAACCGCGTGTTTATGGTCTGGTATGTTTACACCAGCAATACGGGCCATTCAAATTACTCCAGTAACTCTAAAATTGCAGCGTTGACGTGAATTCACACCACCCCGACGCACCATGCTAAAAAGGCGCGCAAGGATAGCGGCAAAAACACAAAAAAGCAATAGCCTGGCGATTTCTCACCAGACGACAGTCAACGCCCCCTATTGTGCAAGCCAGCCGATAGTACTCGTTAGTTTATTCAGCTGACAGAAAAGGCGGCATAGTATGCCACCTTTTCTGGCCAATCGGCAACCAAAAAGGCCGCCAGATTGTCTTGCTTAGCCTTGACGCTGCTTGTGGCGTGGCTCGGCGTTGCAGATTACCCGCAAAACACCGTTACGACGTACCATTTTGCAGTTGCGGCAAATCTTTTTAACAGAAGCACGAACTTTCATGATCCTACCCTTAAATCCGGGATTAGCGAGCGTTGCCGCTGCCGTATCCCTTTAAGTTTGATTTCTTCATCAGTGATTCATACTGATGGGACATCAAGTGAGACTGAACCTGGGACATAAAGTCCATCACTACCACTACTACAATGAGTAGCGAAGTGCCGCCGAGGTAGAAAGGCACATTAAAGGCCACTACCAAGAACTGAGGCATCAAACACACTACCGACATATAGATGGCGCCCACCACGGTTAACCGCGTTAGAACACTATCGATATACTTGGCCGATTGCTCGCCGGGACGAATCCCCGGAATATACGCACCTGATTTTTTCAGGTTGTCCGCCACCTCTTTTGGGTTAAACATCAACGCCGTGTAAAAGAAGCAGAAGAACGCAATCAAGCCGGTGAACAAAATAATATTCAAAGGCTGGCCTGGGCCAATCGCCAAGGCAAAGTCTTGCAAGAAATTACTCACAACCCCTTCGCCACCCTCGCCGAACCACTGCGCAATAGACGCTGGGAACAACAAAATCGAGCTGGCAAAAATAGCCGGAATAACACCCGCCATATTAATCTTGAGCGGTAAGTGACTTGTCTGAGCCGCGTAGGCCTGACGACCCTGCTGACGCTTAGCATAGTTCACTGTGATACGACGCTGACCGCGCTCGATCCGGACAATCGCCCAAATCACCGCCATCGCAACTACCGCAATAATCAGCAACATCAATATGTGCAAGTCACCTTGGCGCGCACTTTCAAAGGCAGAGCCAATCGCCGACGGGAAGCCCGCAACGATACCGGCGAAGATCAGCATGGAAATACCATTACCAATACCGCGCTCGGTCACCTGTTCACCCAGCCACATCATAAAGACGGCGCCGGTAACCAGTGAGGTTACTGCAATAAAGTAAAACGCAAAGCTCGGCTCACCACCGTAGGCAAAACCAGAAAAGCTCACCGCCATTGCCATTGCCTGAACAGCGGCAAGAACCACGGTTAGGTAGCGAGTGTACTGATTAATCTTACGACGCCCGGCATCACCTTCTTTTTTCAGCTGCTCCAACGAAGGAGTCACCGCGGTCATCAACTGCATGATGATCGACGCTGAAATGTAAGGAAAGATACCCAGTGCAAGAATACTCATACGCTCAAGAGCACCGCCCGAGAACATATTAAACATGCCAAGCACCGTTCCCTGATTCTGATTAAACAGATCGGCAATTCGCTCTGGGTCGAGACCCGGAACAGGGATGTGGGTACCGATACGGTAAACCACGATTGCCAAAAACAGAAAACGAAGGCGAGCCCAAAGCTCGCCCAATCCTTTTTGATTTGCTAGCGGCTGATTACCGGGAGTTGCCATTGGCACCTCTTACTCTTCGACTTTACCGCCGGCTGCTTCAATGGCAGCTTTGGCGCCTTTTGTTACAGCAATACCCTTAACCGTAACGGCTTTTTTCACTTCGCCTGAAGCAAAGATCTTGGCACGCTTGATGTGCGAACCGATCACGTCGGCCTGCTTCAAAGTTTCCAGATCCACTACTTCGCCTTCAATCAGGTTCAGCTCATTCAAGCGCACTTCCGCAGTAACGCGACCGATGCGAGAGCTAAAGCCGTATTTCGGCAAGCGTTTTTGCAAAGGCATTTGACCGCCTTCAAAGCCCGGAGCAACACTGCCACCAGAGCGTGATTTAAGACCTTTGTGGCCTCGGCCTGCGGTCTTACCCAGACCACTACCGATACCACGGCCAACACGCTTCTTGCTATGGGTGCTACCAGGTGCGGGACTCAGCGTATTAAGACGCATGTTATTCTCCCTCTACCTTAATCAGATAGTTCACAGTGTTAATCATGCCACGTGTAGATGGCGTATCTTCAACCTCTACAGTGTGACCGATGCGACGCAGTCCTAAACCAGTAACACAAGCCCGATGATTCTTCAGTCGGCCTGCGGAACTCTTTAACTGAGTCACTTTAATCATTTTCTTAGCCATGCTCGTATACCGCTGTCTAGTAATCGGACAATGCCAATTAGTTCAGAATATCTTCTACGCTCTTACCGCGCTTGGCAGCCACAGACTCCGGAGAGGCCATTGACTTGAGCGCCTGGAACGTAGCGCGAACCACGTTTACAGGATTGGTAGAACCGTAGCACTTAGCCAGAACGTTCTGTACACCGGCAATTTCAAGTACTGAACGCATCGCACCACCGGCAATAACACCGGTACCTTGAGAAGCTGGCTGCATGTAAACCTTAGAGGCGCCGTGGCGACCTTTTGTGGCGTACTGCAGTGTATCACCGTTTAGATCTACAGAGATCATATTACGACGAGCCGCTTCCATAGCTTTTTGAATAGCTACTGGCACTTCGCGCGCTTTACCGCGACCAAAGCCGACCTTACCGTTACCATCACCAACAACAGTCAGCGCGGTGAAGGCAAAGATACGGCCACCTTTAACAGTTTTGGCAACACGATTGACCTGAACCAGTTTTTCCTGGAAGCCTTCGTTGTTGCTGTCATCTTTCTTAGTAAAAGCCATGTCTTTACCCTTAGAATTCCAAACCAGCTTCACGCGCGGCATCGGCTAATGCCTTTACGCGACCGTGATATTTGAAACCGCTACGATCAAAGGCCACTTGGCTGATACCAGCGGCTTTAGCCCGCTCGGCGATCAACTCACCAACGGCCTTAGCGGCTTCTGCGTTACCGGTTTTACCGCTACGCAGTGACTTGTCCAGTGTAGACGCACTTGCCAGAACACTCGCGCCATCTTGCGCGATGATCTGCGCATATATGTGACGTGGGGTGCGATACACGCTTAAACGGTTAGCACCCAACTCACGAATCTTGGCACGGGCACGGCGCGCACGGCGAAGACGAGATTGCTTCTTATCGCTCATAACCTAGCCCTTACTTCTTCTTAGCTTCTTTACGACGTACTTGCTCGTCGGCAAAACGTACACCTTTACCTTTATAAGGCTCTGGTGGACGCAGGCTGCGCATTTCGGCAGCGACCTGACCGAGCAGCTGCTTATCAGCGCTCTTAAGTACGATATCGGTCTGGCTTGGAGTTTCCACTGTTACACCCTCTGGAAGGGTGAAGTTAACAGGGTTAGAGAAACCCAAAGACAGGTTTACAGTTTTGCCTTCAGCTTTGGCACGATAACCAACACCGACTAACTGCAGCTTCTTCTCGAAGCCTTCAGTTACGCCGTGCATCATGTTACCGACTAAGGCACGCATAGTGCCCGCCAATGCGATGGACTGCTTGGCACCGTCACGGGCGACGAAGCGCAGAACGTTTTCGTCCTGTTTCACTTCAACTTGCTCGTGAATTGTCAGCGCCAACGTGCCTTTGCTGCCTTTTAAGCTAAGGTCTTGCCCGTTCAGGGTGACATTAACTGCAGCAGGCACTTCAACCGGACTGTTTGCAACTCGTGACATGATTCTTCCCGTTAGAATACTGTGCAGAGGACTTCGCCACCAACGCCAGCGGCGCGGGCAGCACGATCAGTCATAACACCTTTACTTGTCGAAACGATGGCAACACCTAAGCCGTTACGAACACTCGGCAGCTCAGTTTTACCAGCGTAATTGCGCAAGCCTGGACGACTAACGCGAACAAGTTCAGCGATAACCGGCTTGCCTTCAAAATACTTCAGGTCAATCGTCAGGTCGGCTTTTGGGCCTTCGCTAACGGTGTGACCAGTAACGTAACCTTCGTCTTCCAACACTTTGGCAACACTTACCTTAAGCTTGGAAGATGGCATGGTAACGTCAGTCTTACCAACTTGCAGCGCATTACGAATGCGGGTCAGCATATCTGCTAACGGATCTTGCATACTCATCTGAATCTGCTCCTATATATGGGCCTGAGCTTACCAGCTCGACTTAACCAGACCCGGGACATCACCGCGCATAGCTGCTTCGCGCAACTTATGACGGCAAAGACCAAACTTACGATAAACGCCGTGTGGGCGACCAGTTACACGACAGCGGTTACGCTGGCGAGCTGGACTGCTATCACGTGGCAGTTTCTGCAGTTTAGCTTCCGCTTCCCACACTTGCTCTTCAGATGAAGCAGGGCTGGAAATAATCGCCTTCAGCTCAGCACGTTGTGCGCTGTACTTCTCGACCAGACGAGCACGTTTTGCTTCGCGCGCAATCATTGATTTTTTAGCCATGTCTCTACCCTTAGCCTTTGAACGGGAAGTTAAACGCTTTTAACAAAGCGCGACCTTCATCGTCGTTACGTGCTGATGTGGTGATACAAATATCCAAACCGCGCAGCTTATCGACTTTATCGTAGTCGATCTCCGGGAAGATGATTTGCTCAGTCACACCCATAGAGAAGTTACCACGACCGTCAAACTGCTTAGGGCTGATACCGCGAAAATCGCGAATACGTGGAATCGAGATAGCAATCAAACGATCCAGGAATTCGTACATGCGATCTTGACGCAAGGTTACCTTACAACCGATCGGCCAGCCGTCACGGATTTTAAAGCCGGCAATAGACTTGCGCGCTTTAGTTACCACAACTTTTTGACCTGCGATCTTTTCCAGATCGACAACGGCGTTCTCAAGAACCTTTTTATCGCCCGTAGCTTCACCAACACCCATGTTAATGGTGATTTTGGTGATGCGTGGCACTTCCATTACATTAGCCAGCCCCAACTCTTCTTTCAGTTTGGGAGCGAGCTCTTTGCTGTATATCTCTTTAAGCCTAGCCATGTCACTTACGCCCCTACGGCTTCGCCAGTGGATTTGAAGACGCGCACTTTCTTGTCGCCTTCAACCTTGAAGCCAATGCGATCAGCTTTTCCAGTGGCTGCGTTATAGATCGCAACATTGGAAACATTAATAGCGGCTTCTTTCTCAACAATCCCACCAGGAACGCCCATTTGCGGATTAGGCTTCTGGTGTTTTTTGACGGTATTGATGCCAGCGACGATCACCTTGTCATTCGGTAAAACGCGAACAACCTTGCCACGCTTACCTTTGTCGCGACCGGCGATAACAATTACTTCGTCATCACTTTTAATCTTGCGCATTTGTCTGCCCTCGACTCTCCGACTCTGCTGAAGTACTTAAAGTACTTCAGGTGCCAGAGAAATGATTTTCATAAATTTCTCGCCACGCAACTCACGAGTCACGGGTCCGAAAATACGTGTACCAACTGGAGCATCTTGGGCGTTCAGTAGCACAGCAGCGTTATCGTCGAACTTGATCAATGAACCGTCCTGACGACGCACACCTTTCTTGGTGCGTACTACTACCGCCTTCATCACCTGGCCTTTCTTCACTTTACCGCGAGGAATTGCTTCCTTTACGGTAACTTTGATGATGTCACCCACGGCTGCGTAACGACGGTGAGAGCCGCCAAGCACCTTGATGCACATGACACGGCGTGCGCCGCTATTGTCAGCTACATCTAAGTAGGATTCTGTTTGAATCATCGTCCGTCTCCGAAACTATTTAGGTCGCTAGAAATCGTTAGATTTCAGTAGCGCGCTCTTCGATTTTTACCAAAGCCCAAGACTTGCTTTTAGACAGCGGGCGCGACTCTGCGATAGTCACGGTGTCGCCCATCTTGGACTCATTGTTTTCGTCATGCGCTTTAAGCTTAGATGACTTACTCACATACTTGCCGTAAAGCTCGTGCTTAACACGACGCTCGATCAGCACAGTAATGGTTTTATCCATCTTGTCGCTGACAACTTTGCCGGTCAGCGTACGAGCCAGTTTATCTGCCTGAGTCATCGTTAGTTACCTGCCTTTTGTCTAAGCGCCGTCTTGATGCGAGCAATATCTTTACGAGCCTGCGACAACAAGTGCGTCTGATTCAATTGACCAGTCGATGCTTGCATACGCAGCTTGAATTGCTCTTTCAGCTGTGCAAGCAACTCGTTGTTCAGCTCTTCAACGGACTTTTCCCGGAGTTCTGAAGCTTTCATCACATCACCGAACGTTTAACGAATGTTGTATTAATAGGCAACTTTGCCGCGGCCAAGGCGAAGGCTTCACGGGCCAACTCCTCACTAACACCGTCCATTTCATACAGGACTTTGCCTGGGCAAATCTGTGCCACCCAGTATTCCACGTTACCCTTACCTTTACCCTGACGAACTTCCAGAGGTTTTTCGGTAATTGGTTTGTCCGGGAAAACTCGGATCCAAATTTTACCGCCACGCTTAATGTGGCGAGTCATTGCACGACGGGCCGCCTCAATTTGACGTGCAGTAATGCGACCGCGCCCTGTGGCTTTTAATCCAAAGTCGCCAAAGCTAACCTTGGAGCCGCGATGGGCTAAACCGCGGTTGCGGCCTTTCTGTTGCTTGCGAAACTTCGTACGCTTCGGTTGCAGCATCTTGCGTACCCCTTACTTAGACTTTGAGCCTTTTTTCTTAGGTGTCGTTTCCGGTTGAACATCACCGATAACTTCGCCTTTGAAAATCCAAACTTTAACGCCAATAATCCCGTAGGTTGTTGACGCCTCTGCGGTGTTGTAGTCGATGTCGGCACGCAATGTGTGCAACGGCACTCGACCTTCGCGGTACCATTCAGAGCGTGCAATCTCAGCACCTCCAAGACGGCCACCTACCTGAATCTTGATACCCTCGGCACCCTGACGCATGGCGTTTTGTACGGCGCGCTTCATAGCACGGCGAAACATAACGCGGCGTTCGAGCTGAGAGGCAACACCCTGGGCTACCAGAGCCGCATCCAGATCAGGCTTGCGAATCTCTTCAATATTGATATGGACAGGTACGCCCATTAGCTTGCTGACTTCAGCACGCAGCTTATCAACATCTTCACCTTTCTTACCGATCACAATACCCGGACGAGCCGTGTGAATAGTGATACGCGCAGTGTTAGCTGGGCGCTCGATATCAACGCGGCTAACCGATGCACTGGCCAGCTTATCTTGAATGTACTCACGCACTTTCAGATCGGTGTTGAGTTTATCTGCGTATTCGTCATTGCCGGCATACCAAGTAGAGGTATGGCTTTTGACGATACCCAGACGAATACCTGTCGGATGTACTTTCTGTCCCATAACGCCTGCTCTCTTACTGGTCGGCTACTTTTACGGTGATATGACAAGTGCGCTTGATAATGCGATCAGCACGACCTTTAGCACGAGGCATGATGCGTTTCATGCTCATACCCTCATCTACAAAAACTGTAGATACTTTCAACTCATCAACATCAGCGCCTTCATTGTGCTCTGCATTAGCAATAGCAGATTCAAGCACTTTCTTAACTATCGCAGCGCCCTTTTTTGGACTAAAGCCCAAAATATCAAGAGCATCTTCAACGCCTTTTCCACGAATTTGATCTGCAACCAAACGCGCTTTCTGCGCCGACAGACGAGCACCGCGTAACTTTGCTGCTACTTCCATCGTATTACCTCGTTAGGCACTTAGCGCTTAGCGCTTTTTAGCTTTCTTGTCTGCAACGTGACCGCGATAAGTGCGGCTTGCTGCAAACTCGCCCAATTTGTGCCCAACCATCTCTTCGTTGATCAGGACTGGCACATGTTGACGCCCGTTGTGTACCGCCAGAGTCAAGCCAACCATCTCCGGAAGAATCATGGAGCGGCGAGACCAGGTTTTGATCGGGCGACGATCATTTTTTTCGATCGCTGCTTCGATCTTCTTAATCAGGTGAAGATCGATAAAAGGACCTTTCTTCAGTGAACGTGGCACTGTTGCTTCCTCTTTTGGTTGTTAGGTCGTCAATTAGCGCTTATCGCGACGACGAACAATCATCTTGTCGGTACGCTTGTTCTTGCGCGTTTTATAACCCTTAGCCGGAGTACCCCAAGGTGAAACCGGATGACGGCCACCAGAAGTACGGCCTTCACCACCACCGTGCGGGTGATCTACCGGGTTCATGGCAACACCACGAACGGTCGGGCGAACACCGCGCCAGCGTGTAGCGCCAGCCTTACCCAATGAGCGCAAGCTGTGCTCACTGTTTGATACTTCACCCAATGTGGCACGACACTCGCTCAGTACGCGGCGGGTCTCACCGCTACGCAAACGCAAAGTGGCATATACACCATCACGGGCAACCAAGTTGGCAGAGGTACCAGCAGAGCGTGCAATTTGCGCACCCTTGCCAGGCTTAAGCTCTACACAGTGAACCACACTACCGACTGGAACGTTGCGCAGCGGCAAAGTGTTACCCACTTTGATTGACGCGGCGTCGCCAGACTCAATTTTGTCACCAGCAGTCAGACCTTTAGGAGCAATAATGTAGCGACGCTCACCATCGGCATAACAAACCAGCGCAATATGTGCAGTACGGTTCGGATCGTACTCAATGCGCTCAACAGTCGCCGGAATACCGTCTTTGTTACGACGGAAATCAACCAGACGATAGTGTTGCTTGTGACCACCACCAACGTGGCGGTTGGTAATCCGACCGGCATTATTACGACCACCGGATTTGGATTTCTTTTCCAACAGGGGCGCGTAAGGCGCACCTTTGTGCAAGTCCGGGCTGACAACGCTTACTACAAAGCGGCGACCGGGCGAGGTTGGTTTACGTTTTACAATAGCCATTGCAACAGTCCCCTTACTCAGCTACCGCAAAGTCGATGTCCTGACCTTGCTCAAGGCGTACGTATGCTTTTTTCCAGTCACTGCGCTTGCCGAGACCGTAGCGTGTACGCTTGGTTTTACCTTTAACGTTCAAAATGCGAACTTGCTCGACTTTAGTATCGAACAGCGCTTGAACAGCGGCCTTCACTTCTAGCTTGGTAGCATCCGAGGCGACTTTAAAAACCACCTGATTGCCAGTTTCGCCAGCAGCTGCAGCTTTCTCAGAAACCACAGGGCCTAACAAGACCTTATAAATGCGCTCTTGATTCATCCCAGGATCTCCTCGAATTTCTTCATCGCAGGCACGGTCACAACCACTTTGTCGAAGCGAATCAGGCTAACCGGATCAACTGCGGCAACGTCGCAAACATCAACCTTATGCAGGTTGCGCGAAGCCAAGTACAAGCCTTCACTAACATTCTCAGTGACTACCAGCGCTTCAGACAGGCCGTATTGACCTAACTTTTGCACCAGAGCTTTGGTTTTTGGCGCTTCAAGATCGAAGTCCTCAACCACCACCAGACGATCCTGACGGTTTAGCTCAGACAAAATGCAACGCAGTGCAGCGCGGTACATTTTCTTGTTTAGCTTTTGCTCAAAGCTGCGTGGCTTAGCGGCAAACGTTACGCCACCGCTGCGCCAGATTGGGCTGCGGATGGTACCAGCACGAGCGCGGCCAGTACCTTTTTGGCGCCAAGGTTTTTTACCACCACCGGCAACTTCAGAGCGAGTCTTCTGGGCCTTGGTACCTTGACGGGCGCCAGCCATGTAGGCGACAACCGCTTGGTGAACCAGGTCCTGATTAAATTCTTTACCGAAGGCTACCTCAGATACTTTCAAGGTACCGTTGGAGCCGCCGGGAGTTACAATATTTAATTCCATGGTCGTTTCCCCTCGGACAACTATGCGTTGGTGCGCGCTTTAACTGCTGGACGCACAATGACGTCACCACCCGGAGCTCCGGGGATGGCACCTTTGACCAACAACAGATTGCGTTCGGCATCAACTCTAACCACTTCTAGATTCTGAACAGTTACCTGCTCATTACCCATCTGGCCAGCCATTTTTTTGCCCTTGAAGACGCGGCCCGGGGTCTGACATTGTCCGATCGAACCGGGTGCACGGTGAGATAGAGAGTTACCGTGAGTAGCGTCTTGCATGCTGAAATTCCAGCGCTTTACGCCACCTTGGAAACCTTTACCTTTGGAGGTACCGGTAACGTCGACAATCTGGCCTGCTTCAAAAGCAGCCACAGTCAACTCACCACCGGCTTCAAAACTTTCTTCTGAGTTGTTGCGCAATTCCCACAAACCACGGCCAGCCTCATTGTTAGACTTGGCGAAATGACCTGCAGCAGATTTGCTAACGCGGGAGGCACGACGAGACCCTACGGTTACTTGCACTGAGCTGTAGCCGTCGGTTTCTACATTCTTAACCTGAGTGATGCGATTGGGAGAAACCTCAATCACAGACACGGGAATGGAAACACCATCATCGGTAAATATACGAGTCATACCGCTCTTGCGGCCGACAATACCAATCGTCATCTTACTAACCTCTATAGTGTACGGGGCTGTTACCCGCTATGGCCGCCCATTTCAGAGCGTTACACACGACCGGACTGGAATGCCCGGTCAACATTTACTTTTTAACCGAGACTAATCTGAACCTCAACGCCTGCAGCCAAATCTAGCTTCATCAGGGCATCTACAGTTTTTTCAGTAGGCTCAACAATATCGAGCAAACGCTTATGTGTACGAATCTCGTATTGATCACGCGCGTCTTTGTTAACGTGCGGTGAAACCAATACAGTGAAGCGCTCTTTGCGAGTCGGCAAAGGAATAGGGCCGCGCACTTGGGCACCTGTTCGCTTAGCGGTCTCTACGATTTCCTGAGTCGAAGAATCGATAAGCTTGTGATCGAAAGCCTTCAGGCGAATCCTAATGCGTTGATTCTGCATGTGAACCAAACTCCAGTCATATACTTTAAAGAACAAACCATCTCGGCAAGACCACCAGGGCCCGTGCAAAATGGAGGCGCAATCTTAATGATCGACCGCCACCCTGTCAACAACAAAACCGAAAAAACTGATAATATTTTAACCAGCCGCGACAAACACCCCCGCAACCACTCAAACTTTCGCAAACATCCACACGATTCACCCCCAACCGCCAACAACAAAGGCCGGCGCCACGAAGACCAAACCGCCGCACCGCTGCGCAAAGGCACAGCCAGGCTGCATATAAAAGGCACAGCCAGGCTGCATATAAATGAAAGAGGATACACAGACATTAAAAAGGCGCCAGAGCCAAGCTCAGGCGCCCAGAGGGCAAGCCGCAAACGGCAACAACCTAGCGAGATACTCGCTCAGCCGCGTACACAGCGACGCAAAGCCCTAATCGATGGCACGCAGAATACTTTCCACCATTTTTTTAGCATCGCCAAACAACATCATGGTGTTGTCATTAAAAAACAACTCGTTTTGCACCCCGGCATAACCCGCCGCCATCCCACGCTTAACAAACAGTACAGTCTTAGCGCGCTCGACATCCAAAATAGGCATACCAAAAATTGGGCTCGCGGGATCCGTTTTAGCAGCCGGATTAGTCACATCATTGGCGCCAATCACAAACGCCACATCGGCCTGCGAGAACTCACTGTTAATATCTTCAAGCTCAAAGACCTCATCGTAAGAGACGTTAGCCTCAGCCAGCAGCACATTCATATGCCCCGGCATCCGACCGGCCACCGGATGAATGGCATAACTTACCTTCACACCCGCTTTTTTAAGCTCATCGCCCATCTCCCGCAGCGCATGCTGAGCTTGCGCTACCGCCATACCGTAACCCGGCACAATAATAACCGAACCGGCGTTTTTCATAATAAAGGCGGCATCATCGGCACTACCTTGCTTAACCGGCCGATCGTCAACCTCACCACCCGCTGCAGCGGCCGAACTATCGCCCCCAAAACCGCCAAGAATAACGCTAAAAAAGGAGCGGTTCATGGCTTTGCACATAATATAAGAAAGAATAGCGCCCGACGAACCCACCAGTGCGCCCGTCACAATCAACGCATTATTGTGCAACGTAAAGCCAATGCCTGCCGCCGCCCAGCCTGAGTATGAGTTAAGCATGCTGACGACCACCGGCATATCGGCACCCCCAATCGGGATAATCAGCAAGAAACCCAACACAAAAGCCAGCGCCACCAGCGACCAAAACACCCAAGGCGACTGATCGAAACAGAAGTAGACCACCAGCGCGAGCGCCAGCAAGCCAAGCAGCGCATTGAGCCAATGCTGACCGACAAACGTAATCGGCCGCCCAGACACCAACCCTTGCAGCTTGGTAAAAGCGATAATAGAGCCTGAAAAAGTAATGGCGCCGATCATCGCCCCAAGACTCATCTCGACTCGGCTCGCCACATAGATATCACCAGCACTACCAAGCAAACCAAAAGATGCCGGATGAGAGTATGCAGCGCCCGCGACCAACACGGCCGCCAACCCCACCAGGGAATGAAACGCTGCCACCAGCTGCGGCATAGCCGTCATAGCGATGCGGGAGGCGATAATGAGACCAATTGCCCCACCCGCGACAACAGCGACCAAAATCCACGTATACGACTCGATCTCCGGACTCAGCACCGTGGTTGCCACGGCTATCGCCATACCAACCATACCCATTGTATTACCAGCGCGAGACGTTTCGGGCGATGACAGCCCGCGAAGAGCCAGAATAAACAGTACTGCGGCCACCAGATAGGCGAGCGCCGTCACATTGGCTTGTAATTCCATAAGTCCCCCTTACTTCTTCTTTTTATACATGGCCAGCATACGCTGGGTAACGGCAAAGCCACCAAAGATATTGACCGAGGCAAGCATAACGGCCACAAACCCCAACACTTTGGCCAGGCTCGTACCCTCTGGGCCAGCGGCAATCAGCGCACCCACCACAATCACACTGGATATCGCATTGGTCACCGCCATCAAGGGCGTGTGCAGTGCCGGCGTGACACTCCAGACAACGTAGTAACCGACAAACACCGCCATCACAAAGATGGACAACTGAGAGATAAAATCACCGTGCATAACCGCCTCCTATTATTGTTCTGCTTGCTCGACAAACGCCGAATGAACCACCCGACCATCGCGAGTCAAGGTGGCCGCCGCCAGGATTTCATCGGCAAAATCTAACGCCAAGCCGGCTGGAGCACCCTCCTCAGCCTTGACCAGCGGCGTCAGGTAATTGAGCAAATTCTTGGCGTACAGCGCACTGGCATCGGCAGCGAGACGACTGGGCACATTAAAATGACCCACCACTTTAACGCCGCCCACATTTACCACCTCACCCGGCTTAGAGGCGGTACAGTTGCCGCCCTGCTCGACCGCCAAATCGATAATAATCGACCCCGGTCGCATACTGGCCACCATCTCGTCATTCACCAATGTTGGCGCCTTGCGCCCGGGAATCAACGCGGTACAAATCACAATATCTTGCGTCTTTATAGTAGTCGCCACTAACTCCGCCTGGCGACGCTTAAAGTCATCGCTCATTTCTTTGGCGTAGCCGCCAGCGGTTTCAGCCTCGCGAGTCTCCTCGGAGTCCACCATCACGAACCGGCCACCCAAACTCTCGACCTGCTCTTTCGCCGCCGGCCGCACATCAGTCGCCGAAACAATGGCGCCCAATCGCTTGGCCGTTGCAATAGCCTGCAAACCGGCAACCCCTGCCCCCAGCACCATCACCTTGGCCGGCGCCACTGTGCCGGCAGCGGTCATCATCATCGGCATCGCCCGGTCGTACTCGTAAGCGGCATCCAGCACCGCCCGGTAACCGGCCAAATTACTTTGCGAGCTGAGCACATCCATACTCTGAGCACGACTAATACGCGGCACAAACTCTAGCGCCATCGCCGTCACACCTGCGGCAGCATAAGCGGCGACAGACTCAGGATCATTAAAAGGGGAGAGAACACCCAACAGCAGCGCCCCCTTAGGGATAAGCGCCAGCTCATTGAGCTCACCCTCACCAGCGACAAGCGGACGCTGCACCTTGAGCACGACATCAGCCCCCCGATAAAGCGCGGCCAGATCGGCCTCGACGGTGGCGCCGGCATTAATATACAGCTCGTCCGACACCTGACTCTCAAGCCCGGCGCCAGCCTCAACAACAACCTCAAAACCTAAACCAATGTACTTTTTAACGGTATCCGGTGTGGCCGCCACGCGTCTTTCATGGGCACGACGCTCCCTTGGCACGGCTATTTTCATAGACTTACCCTCTATTGTTATTAGCATGAAAGTATTACTTGAATGTAGGCGCGGGATTGGCAATCCGCAAGCGCCCACCTCATTAGAAATGAATTACACGACAGCGCCGATCTTCCAGGGGTTAAACTCCGCATCCCCATAACCCAGCTCTTCACTCTTGGTTTGCTCGCCCGAGGCGATCGCCAGCAGCTGCTCAAAAATTTTCTGACCCAAGGTTTCTAGCGTCTCATCGCCATCAGTTACGGCGCCACAGTTGATGTCAATATCATCCTGCATGCGGCGATAAACCGCCGTATTGCTCGACAACTTAACGCTCGGCACCGGCTTGTACCCAAAAGCCGAACCGCGCCCCGTAGTAAAAGCCACCACATTGGCACCCGAGGCCACCTGACCGGTCACGGAGACAGGATCAAAACCGGGGCTATCCATAAACACCAGTCCTTTTTCGACTACCGGCTCGGCATACTGATACACCGCGGTCATGGTGGTCGAGCCACTTTTAGCCTGAGCCCCCAAAGACTTTTCTAAAATAGTCGTCAAGCCACCTGCCTTGTTGCCCGGCGAGGGGTTGTTATTCAGCTCAAACCCATTCGTGCTGGTGTACTCCTCCCACCAACGGATTCGCTCCAACAATTGCTCCGCCACTTCAGGCGTGGCAGAGCGCTGGGTCAACAAGTGCTCCGCGCCATAAATCTCAGGCGTCTCAGAGTAAATCACCGTACCACCGTGACGGATCAAAATATCGCCCGCAACACCGAGAGCCGGGTTGGCTGTAATCCCACTCATGGCATCACTACCACCGCACTGCACTGCCAGCACCATCTCTGAGGCCGGGCAAGACTCACGAGTCGCCTCATTCACTTTGGGCAACATGGCACGCACATACTCCACACCTTGCTCGACAGCGTTGCGGGTACCGCCCACGTTCTGAATATTATAGGCCTTAAACAACTCAGACTGGGACAGGCCGGCCTGCGCCAACACTCCGTCGACCTGCATGGTTTCGCAGCCGAGCCCGACCAGCAATACGCCGCCAAAATTAGCGTGCGCGGCATAACCTTCAAAGGTGCGCTGCAAAATCTCGTAACCCTCACCCTCGGCACGCATACCGCAGCCCGATTCGTGAGTAAGCGCGACCACACCGTCAACATTAGGGTAATCGTCTAACGCGCCCGGATAACTAAAGCTAGCGGCAATTTGCTTGGCCACGGTTCCCGAGCAGTTAACCGTCGTCAGGATACCGATATAGTTGCGGGTACCCACCTTGCCGTTAGCACGGCGATACCCCTGAAAATGCGCCTGCTCCGCCTCGGGTACGTAAGCCGTTTTTTCCGCGTGCCGGCAAAAACCGTAGTCCTTGGCAAAATCACCCACAATACAGTTGTGAGTGTGTACATGTTGGCCGGCGTCAATGTCGGCAGCTGCGTACCCAATAAATTGCCCGTACTTGATGATCGCCTCACCCTGCTTAATGGGCTCGACCGCAAACTTATGCATTTCGGCAATCGGCTCTGCAATGACAACCTGGCGCCCACCGACATCGAGCAAGCCTTCAACCGCCAAGTCGCAAACCGCAATCGCGACATTATCGTTTTGATGCAAGTGAATGAACTTACTCACAACCACCCCTAGTTTCTTGTCTGTATTCAGAATTTCTTTTGCGGCTTGACGCAACACATCACACCACAACAACATGGCTGCAAAGTTAACAGGTAATTGGTCAGACCGCAATATTATTTTGGTATGACTAAAAAACAAAACGCTCCCCTTGAGTGGCATAGCCATTCTTGCTAGAATCAGTCAGTCAAACTTTCATATAATGAAGCGTGAACCCATGAACGTATCTATAGACACCGGCAGACTGACCGGTGGCCGACTCTACCAACGTGTAGCCGAGCAGTTAGCCGCGGTCATCAATGGCGGTGAATACCCCCCAGGCTCACGCTTACCAGCCGAGCGCAAGCTCGCCGAACGCTTTGAGGTCAGCCGCCCCACAGTGCGCGAAGCCATTATCGCCCTTGAGCTTGCCGGCTTTGTCGAGGTTCGCGGCGGCTCCGGGGTCTACGTGTGCGACGGCAACAAAGACACACTCGCCAGCAGCACCCTTGACGTCGGCCCATTTGATATTTTGGAAGCGCGCATTTTATTTGAAGGTGAGGCCGCCGAACTGGCCGCCAAAAAGATCACCGACGAAGAAATGGCCGAAGTACGTCAAGCCCTGAGCGACATGGTGACCGAAAACGAAGGCGAGCCCATCTGTGAAAAAGCCGATGAAAACTTTCACATGCTGATCGCACGCGCCACTAAAAACGACGCCATCATCTCCGTTTGCAGCCATTTGTGGGCACTGCGCAACAGCTCGCCGGTATCCGCCCGCATCCTCGAGAAAGTGCGCCAAGCCGGCTCCAAGCCTCGCATTGAAGAACACCACGCTATTCTTGAAGCGCTAGAAACACGCAACGGCCCCGCCGCACGCGCCGCCATGCGCGAACACTTGACGCGCGTCATCCAGCAACTGCTGGATGCCACCGAAGCCGAGGCCGTAGAAGAAGCCCGACGCAAAGTCATGCACAGCCGCGAGCGCTTTAACCTAATCGATTAACCCCACGCAAAGCCCGGTGCTTTACCAGCGGCACCGGCACCTCCTTCCCTCTGCCTGACAAAAAACCTTCATTGGTATTACCAAAAACAGTATTTTGCGTTAACCTTACGCCACCAATAACGAATGCTAAACACAGGGTTAACCATGAATAAGTTGACGCGACGCACCACCCTTAAAGGCCTGGCAGCACTTCCAATCGCCGGCTGCGCCACACACCACACGACCCAAAGCAGCGCAAGCACCAGCGCAGCCCCCTGGCACCTAGCGGACCAGATCGTAGCGCAAATCACGACCCCAACCTTTCCCAGCCGCGACTTTCCTATTACCCAATTCGGTGCGGTCGGTGACGATGCCACCGACTGCAGCGACGCGATCAAAGGCGCTATTGAGGCTTGTCACAACGCGGGCGGCGGGCGGGTCGTAGTGCCAAACGGCACCTTCTTAAGCGGCCCGATCCACCTACTATCAAACGTTAACTTGCACTTGCAAGCCGGCGCCACCATCGCTTTTTACACCGACCCTAAACGCTTCTTACCTGAAGTCTTAACCCGCTGGGAAGGCGTAGAGTTTATGGGCTATTCCCCGCTCATTTACGCGTTCGAGCAAAACAATATCGCCGTAACCGGCAAGGGCACGCTCGATGGCCGCGCCAACGAGACGACCTGGTGGCCCTGGAAAGGCAACGAAGAGTGGGGCAAACCCGGCTTCCCCAGCCAAAAGCCCGGCCGCGATAAGTTATTTGCCGATGCCGAAGCCGGCGTCCCACCAGAAGACCGCCACTATGGCGACGGTTTTTACTTTCGGCCGCCGTTTGTGCAGCCCTATCGCTGCCAAAATATTCTTATCGAAGACGTCACCATTGTTGCCGCCCCCTTCTGGCTGCTAAACCCGGTGCTCAGCGAGAACGTCACCGTGCGCGGCGTCACGCTAAAAAGCCTGGGTCCCAACTCCGACGGCTGCGACCCCGAAAGCTGCAAGAACGTCTTGATTGAAGACTGCCACTTTGACACCGGGGACGATTGCATCGCCATCAAGTCGGGCCGCAATGCCGATGGCCGGCGCATCAACACCCCCACCGAGAACGTCGTTATCCGCAACTGCGAAATGCTCGCCGGCCACGGTGGCGTCGTCATTGGCAGCGAGATCTCCGGCGGCGTACGCAATGTATTTGCCGAAAACAACACCATGAGTAGCCCCGACCTTGAACGCGGCTTTCGCATCAAGACCAACTCGGTGCGCGGCGGCGTGCTAGAACACCTCTATGTGCGCAACTGCACCATAGGCACCGTCAAAAATGCGATTGTCATTAACTTTCACTACGAAGAAGGCGACGCGGGCAACTTTGACCCAACGGTACGCCATGTAGAGGTCAACAACCTCACCTGCGAAGAAACCGGCCAAGTCTTTCAGGTACGCGGCTTTGAGCGGGCGCCCATTACCGACCTACGCTTTATCGACTGCAAGTTCAAGCATGCCGATAAGCCAGGGGTCATCGAGAATGTCGACGAGCTCGTCATTGAGAACGTCTCCATCAACGGCAAAACCTTTAAAGCCTGATAGTCACCTCGACCAAAAGCGGCCCGACCAATTTGGGCCGCCCACTCCCAAAGCCCTGTACCACCCACCAACCAAGACTCACATCGCCGACCGTCGCATTAATAAACATTTTTTATAAATAAAAAACCCTACCCCTAAGCGACAAAAATAGCCAATTAGATCATACAATAACCGCAAAACAACGCCAGATTGGTAATGCAGAAACTATTGATTGGTCTGCCAAACTATGCGACTATCATCCGGCTACCAGAATAATTGGTCTATGCAATACAACTTGCTTAACTACAAAACCGGAATGATGGGGATAAAATAATGAATAGTCCTAATGTAAAACCACTGGTTGCTGCGATTGCCCTAGCAACGGCAGCAACAACGTCCTATGCCCAGGACAACAATACAGATGGCGCACAATTGCTGGAAGAAGTCGTGGTCACTGGCTTCCGGGCCGCTCAAGCAGCCGCTCTCGACATCAAACGGGAATCTGCGAACAGCGTTGAAAGTATCGTCGCTGAAGATGTAGGCAAAATGCCAGACCTGAACCTTGCAGAGTCTTTGCAGCGTCAGCCCGGTGTTGCGATTACCCGTGAAGGCGGTGAAGGTCGTAACATTACCGTCCGCGGCCTTGGCCCACAATATACCCGCGTTACCCTCAACGGGATGGAAGTTCCCGCCAGTAGCGGCGGTCTGGATTCATCCGGCGGTGTAAACCGCGGCCGCTCATTTGACTTTAACGTTTTCAGTGCAGACCTCTTTCGCCGCATGGATATCAACAAAAACCAAGTTGCCAGCATCGAGGAAGGCGGTCTGGCATCAACGGTTGAATTATATTCACTGCGTCCGTTGGACAATGCAGGCCTGTTCGCCACCGGCTCACTGCAAACCAATTACAATATTCACACCGGTGAAACCGACCCGCTTGTCTCTGGCGTGGTGAGCAACTCGTTTATGGATGACAAGGTTGGCGTTTTGCTTGGTGTTAACTACGCCAAACGTAACGTGCATCAGGAAGGTTTTGGAAGCGTGCGCTGGACCGGCCCTGTTGACAACTTTCGCGGCGACGACCCAGCGGGATATGGCTGGGGCGATAATCCTGATGTTGTGATTAACGGCACTCCGAATCCGGGCGCCAATTACCCCGACTACCAAGACATCCAAGGCGATTACCCTAATCTGGATCCGATTGACTATATGTGGGCACCGCGTTTGCCTCGTATGGATTCTTTCAACCACGAGCAAGAAAGAACGGGTGTATTGGCAGCTATTCAAGCTCAGCCTACCGACAAGCTGGACATGAATTTAACTCATATGATGTCTGAGCTAGAGTCTGACGTAAACTCCTACAACTACTTTGCTCAGATCCGTAACCTTCACAACACAATTGTTCCCACGGAAGTGACCCTGGATCCATCGGGGCGTTACATCACTGCGGGTACATTTGAGAATGTTCAACCTCGCTCCGAAAGCCGTGGCCAGTTTTCCAATAGTGAATTCACGCAAACTGTTGCCAATATAAGCTACGACTTTACTGACACACTTAAGCTGGACGTCATGCTTGGTTCGGCAGAATCTGAGCATAACGAGCAGCAGTATCGCTACAACCTGACCGCCACACAAGGCCACACATTCAGCTATTCCTTTTTGGAAGACTCTGATATCGCCGAAATGGAATACGGATTCGATACTCTCGATCCATCTAACTACGAGTTTACCGGCCCCACGCACCGCGATGAGACCGTTAAACGCGAAAACCAAACCTTTAAGGTCGACCTGACCTGGGAGTTTGATGATAACGGCTCCAACCTTATGGCCGGTGTTATCGCCAATGACCGCACCATTGACTCACGCTTTACCGACGATGCAGCTAACTTAACGTCACCAAACGCGCCAAGCGCCACGAATACCAACAGTTTGTCTGATGTTGTGGATAATTATGGTGATGGCATTGATGGCCCTGGAGGGTTCCCCACAAACTTCCTGGTTGCAGATTTCGATGTGGTTCGCGGCGAATACAACGCTGGACAATGGAATGAAGAGCCCAACGACAGCCGGACCTATGTAGTGTCAGAAGACACTCTGGGCGCTTATGTTGAAGGTAATTACTTTGTCGGCAACTGGCGCCTGAATGGTGGTGTTCGATTCGTTGAAACTACCGTAAACGGCAACAAGAGTCTGGAAGGCGAGCAGAGCTACACCAATACACTGCCTGCGATTAACATCACTTATGAGCCCATTGAAGATGTGTTACTGCGTGCGGCGTACTCGCAAAATATTGCTCGCCCCAACCCTCAGAACCTCGCCGGGGCATTCAGCTATACCCCAATCAATGGCAACTTTAGCGTAGATAACCCCGGCCTTAAGCCGGAAAAAGCCGACGCGATTGACCTAGCCGTCGAATGGTATTTTGCTCCCGAGTCCTATGTAGGTTTGGCCCTGTTCCAGAAAGAAATCTCTGATGCAATCACCTCAATCAACAGAGAAGACTACCTTCCTCAAGTGTTCCAGGACGCTATTGCTCAGGATCCAGTGTATGATCCGAACGATCCAGCATATGATGCAAGTGCGATCCCACCGGATAGTGTTTGGAACATTTCTGAGTCCACCAATGCATCCGAGGTTGATGAAATCCGTGGGGTTGAGGTAGGTTTTAATTATGTATTGCCTATGGGTCTTGGCTTCCTTGCTAACTACACTTATATTGACAGTGACGCCCTAATCACCGGTTTGTCCGAAACCTCCTACAACTTAGGCGCTTTCTACGAAAACGAAACTTGGGCGGCAAGGCTGCTGGTTAATAGCCGAGATGACTACATCACAAGTTACTCCGGCTCCAACGCGAACGCTGAAGAAGCGACCACTGGACCTACCCGCGTGGACTTCTCTAGCTCTTATACCATTAATGAGCATTTTGATCTGACTCTGGAAGTGATCAACTTAACCAACGAAAAAGAGCGCTTGTACACCACCGGCCCCATCGGTGATTTAGACTTGGTTCGTGAATACAACACCACTGGTACAGAGGTGTTGTTTGGTATTCGTGCCAGCCTCTAATTCCAAGTTGCTGCCTCCACCAAAAACGCCGGCACTTGCCGGCGTTTTTTTGTCCGTATATTTACGATCTTATCATGGCACCTCTTGAGCCGATGGTAGAAAGCATCTATCTAGATGATGAGTACTATTGTTCTCAAGCCTAATGGCATAGGTAGTTATAATGCTAATAGCCGTCAACCCAGCCGGGAAATAGGCTACGAACAGGGCGGGAGCTATTCTTTCCGCTGGAATGTAAAAGCTGGAAAAATCTTCAAACGATAACACTCTGGGAGAACTCAATGAGAATTTTATTCCGAGCACTGGCAGCTTTGGCTTTATGGGTGGGCCTATTGGCCTCAGCTCAGGCAAACTCCAAAACCGACGACTGGGCGATGATGGATGAGATCTTGGCCAATATCGAGCTGCCAAACATCCCCAACCGGGAATTTGTCATTACGGATTTTGGTGCTGAAGCAGGCGGTAAAAAGGATGCGTTGCCTGCCATCAAAGCCACTATTAGAAAGGCTGTAGCTGAGGGCGGGGGCCGGGTTGTAGTACCGGCGGGAACCTTTTTGTGCAATGGGCCGATTCACTTAAAAAGCAAAATTGACCTGCACTTAGCCAAAGGCAGTAAAATTTTATTTTCCGCTAAAACCGAACATTACCTGCCTATCGTAAAAACCAAATGGGAAGGTACGGAAGTAATGGGTTATTCGCCCTTAGTCTACGCCGTCAACGTACATGACGTTGCCATTACCGGGCCCGGCATACTGGACGGCAACACCAAAAGCCATTTTAAGAAATGGCATAAGAAGCAGAATAATGACATTCATAAGCTGCGCACCATGGGCTCTACCGGTGTACCACTGGAACAGCGCATTTTTGGCAAAGGCACATATCTGCGTCCGGTGTTCGTACAGTTTATAGACGCCGAGCGTGTGTTGCTGGACGGCTACAGCATAATCAACGCACCCTTCTGGATCAACCACTTGGTGTACACCCAATCAGCCACCGTGCGTAACCTGAATGTGGATAGCCATTTCCCCAACAATGACGGTATTGATGTGGAATCCAGCTCCAATGTGTTGGTGGAAAACAACTACTTCCGCACCGGGGATGACTCGGTAGTGGTGAAATCCGGTCGCGATCTAGATGGTCGCACTATTGGCATCCCCAGCACCAATGTGGTGGTACGCAATAATGATATGGGTGGCGAGGACGGCATTGGTCTGGGCAGCGAGATGTCCGGCGGCATTAAAAATGTGTTTTTTACCGACAACATTCTGCGTAAAGGTTTATCGGCATTCCGTTTTAAATCCAATCTGGATCGAGGCGGCTTGGTAGAGAATGTTCGGGTACGCAACTTTACTGTAGAAGCTTTTGACACCCTTTTCTGGTTTCAAATGAACTACCCCAGCAAACTCGGCCTGAATTTCCCGTCCACTTACCGCGATATTGTGTTTGAAAATATTGTGGTGGAAAGTGCCGGTACATTTTTGGAAGTACACGCCCCGGCTGCCGCACCATTAGAAGATGTAACCTTCAAGAATATTGTGGTGAAATCCGTCGAAACACCATTAATTCTAGAAAATGCCAAAGACCTGCACTTTGAGCAAGTGCGTATTGGTAACCAGGTGGTGAACGGCAGCCTTAGCTGGCATGCTAAGCAGGACTAGCTTTCAGACACTAGACACCCTTTGCAAGAAATGAGGCGAAGTTGAACGTCTTACGCCGTCTGGAAAAGCGCGACTTACTGGCACGTGATGCAAAGAATACTTGGTTAAGCTGGAAGAGGAGAAGGCGATGTGCTCACGCAACTAGAGGCTTCGTCGGCCACCTATCGCACCGCCACCGGCTCTCGACTGGGTAGCAGGGCCCTTCACCCGGCAAACCCTGTCTGGCCAAGAGGGTCATCAATCAACGACCAGCAAGTCCATACTGCCACGCTACTACAAATGCCCAAGCACGTTAGCAAGCCCGGCCCTCAAGGGGCCGGGTGCCCAAACTATCGTCGTCCACTGAGGGCGCCAGGTCAACCTTCTTCAACCCACCATCTTACTCACAAAAAAGGTTCTTATGAATGTGCAAGATCAAACCACTTATTGAGTTTCCAATACTCTAGAGAACCTAAATTGGTAATGCAGAAAAAGTTGTCTGGTTTACCAATCTATGCCATTATTGGACCGTCAATATTAACAGTGTTGGTCAAAGCAATTTTAAAAATAACCAGCCGATACAGGTTCTGGTTACGCCTGCAACTAACCATCAATGTGGGGATATAACAAGGAGTTAGCTTAACAACTGAACCTGTCCACACGGTGGATAGGCTTATGAATTAGCACTTACTCCATTAAGGCACTCAGCGCTTCGGGGTGTCTAGGCAAGCTCTAGATGTTTTTAAGTGACAATGGGGACCTAAAACGGAGCCACTTGTTATCGGCGATCCGTTGCTAGTGGAGTCTCAAGGCCTATTTTAGAGCGCCGTAAAAGCAGAATCATTGCAGCCGAGCGAACCGTATTCGTCAGGCCGGACAGGGCTCTGGGGTGAAGGCGAGAGCACGCCCGACCTTACTTCCCCTTCCTCTGTTTCAATCTCTAACCCGTGCATCAATAACAACAGGTAATCACTATGCCCAAACACGCATCTCTTACCGCGCTGGTTGCGCTGAGTTCGCTGGCGTTAACCGCCTGTCAAAAATCGGAAGCCCCAGTACCCGAGGCAGCTCCCGCAGCCAAGCCTCAAAGCCGCGCAGCTAGCACGGCTTCCAAGGCAATCGCGACCATCACGCTCAGCAACCCATCGGACTTTAAACGCACCGACGAGCCCTACCGCGTTAGCTTCGACGAACTGGGGCTTGCCAACTCGGCCGCGACGGGACTTGGTATTAAACTAAACGGTCAGGCAATTGCCAGCCAGGCGATCGACACCGATAGCGACGGCAGCCCTGACAGTTTATTTACCCTGCTCGACATTAATGCCGGCGCCAGCGTTACACTAAACGTGTTCACCGATATGGAACCAGTTGCCGGGCCCAAACGCGCGCAGGCAGAGATCTCCAAAAAAACCGGCGGCAGCTGGCAAGAAGACCCGGAAAAACCCGGCAAACAAATTTATGTCGGCGGACAATTTACCAACGTGGATAAGCTAACGCCGCCGTCACAACACACAGATCACTCCTATTTTATTCGCTACGAAGGCCCCGGCATCGAATCAGACTTAGTGGGCTACCGCGTCTACCTCGATTGGCGCAATGGCTTTGATATTTTTGGCAAGTATACCCACGACATGGTGCTACAAAATGTTGGCCAAGATGGCTTTGACTCCTACCACGAACCTTCCGATTGGGGCATGGACATCCTCAAGGTAGGCAGTTCGGTGGGCTCGGGCGGCTACGGGTTTTGGAACGGTGAGAGTGTCGATCGCGTGTCTAAAGTCGACGGTTGGGACGCTCGCATCCTCGACAACGGCAACCTTTATTCGGCCTTTAACATCGACTACAAAAACTGGCAGATCAACAACCAAAACGTCAACTTAAGTGCCACCTTATCAATGCACGGTGGCAGCCGCTTGGTTCATACCCAGCTAAAACTCGATCAACCGCTGGAGAACTTAGCCATCGGCATCGTCAAGCACCCGGGTACTGAGTTGATTGAAGGCGAAGTTAACATCACCGGCAAGGCCTATACCTATGTCGCCAGCTGGGGCAAACAAACCCTCAACGACGACCACTTAGGCATGGCGTTATTGTTTAGAAAATCAGACCGCGAAACACAAACGACCGACGAGCACAACTATGTATCGGTTATGGATGTCGCGGGCGAAGATGTGGATTACTACTTTTTAGGCGCCTGGGAGGGCGAGAAAGACGGCATCAAAAACCGCGAAGCGCTGGTTAACTATCTAGAGCGCGAAGCTGAAAAGCTAACACTACCACTGCGCGAGCAGATCAGCACAGCCCGCAGCGAAGCGCAAAAATCTTACCCGGTGAGTGCCGACGAGGCGCTTAACTGGAGCAAACGTTTGGCCGACTCCGAGCTTGAACGAAAAACCATGGGCTACCATCACGGCGGCTGGGACGTAAACCGCGAGCGACTGCCAAAGTTTGAGTACGACATCGTCGGTTTATTACCCATGGCCTACGACGAGCTAAACAAAGTAGCGCCAGCCAAGAAGTACGCCGATGTTATGCCTATGGTGACTGGTAGCTTTATTAACGATAAAGGCGAGATTGCCCGTTACAAGCTCAGCAACTATAACATCGACTCCGTCGCCCCTGGTCGCAACTTAATTCGCCTGTACGAGAAAACTGGCAAAGAGAAATACAAAATTGCTGCAAGCACACTGCACAAGCAGCTTGAGCAACAACCTAAAACGGCTGAGGGCGCATTCTGGCACAAACAGAAATACGACAGCCAATTGTGGCTCGACGGCGTCTACATGGGTATGCCTTTCTTCGCCCATTACGTCGAGCTGTTCGATAACGGCCAAGGCATTGAGGAAGTCGTTAACGAATTTGTGCTAACCCGCAAGTATTTGCGCGATGCACAAACCGGCCTTTACTACCACGCTTGGGACGAAAAAAAGCAACAAGATTGGGCCAACCCAGAAACCGGTCTATCCGGTTATTTTTGGGGCCGCGGTATGGGCTGGCTCGCCATGGCAGTGGTTGATGTGCTGGACTATATTCCCAAGGAGGATACCGAGCACCGCCAACCGCTGTTAGACATGATCAATGAAATGGCCGCCGACCTAAAGACATACCAAGACCCGGACAGCGGCGTCTGGTGGCAGATCATGGACAAGCCTGATGCGACCGGTAACTACCTTGAGTCGAGTGCCAGCTCCATGTTTACTTACTTTTATGCTAAAGCCATCCGCAACGGCTATTTGGGCGATGAGTACCAGCCTGTGGCGCAAAAAGCGTACGACGGTTTAATTCGTGAGTTTATCACCGTTCACAGCGACGATGCGGTTAGCCTGACTAACATCTGTTACGTCGCCGGCCTCGGTTTTGGTCGCGACGGCAGTTATGGTTACTACATGAGCGAGCCAGTCATTGCCAACGACCCCAAAGGCACCGCACCATTTATCTTGGCCGGTATCGAAATGCACAAGCTTTTACAACCGTGAAATTTGCACCGTAAATAGGTATCAACATGAATATTATTGAAGAGCGCTTTGCTGTTCATAAAGACGACTTCAAACACTACGACACCGAGAAGCTGCGCCAGCACTTTTTGATCGAAAAGATCTTTGCCGCCGACGAAGTACTGTTTGTTTACACCCATTACGAGCGCATTATGGTCGGCGGAGCCATGCCCATTGCGCAAGCCGTACCATTAGAGCCGGTGTACCAGCAAAAGGCCGATTATTTTTTACAGCGCCGCGAGATGGGCGCCATCAACGTCGGCGGTAAAGGCTCTATTACCGTCGATGGCGAGCGCTATGAAATCGACACCAAAGAGGCCTTATACATAGGCCGTGGTGCCAAAGAGGTTATTTTTGCCAGCGACAGCGCCGATCAGCCCGCGAAGTTTTACCTAAACTCCGCGCCAGCGCACCACGCCTACCCTCACAAAAAAGTCGGCATGGGTGACGCCAATGTATTGGAAATGGGTGCCTCGGAAACCTGTAACGAGCGCAAAATTAACCAGCTGCTCATCAGTAGCGTGGTTGAGACCTGCCAGTTGCAAATGGGGATGACCGAGCTGCAACCGGGAAGCATTTGGAACACCATGCCGGTACACACCCATAGCCGCCGCATGGAGGCTTACTTTTATTTTAATATTCCTGAAGAGCAAGCCGTTTGTCACTTTATGGGCCCTGCCGATGAAACTCGGCATATTTGGGTGGGTAACGAGCAAGCAGTTGTCTCACCGCCCTGGTCTATGCACTCAGGTGTCGGCACCGCGAACTATACATTTATCTGGGGTATGGCGGGAGAGAACCTCGATTACACCGATATGGACTTTCACAAGCCTAACACCCTGAAATAACCACAGGATTTACTATGTCTACTGAATTATTCTCTCTTAAAGGCAAGGTAGCACTCGTTACTGGTGCAACCCACGGGCTCGGGATGGCGATGGCCATGGGGCTTGGCAAAGCTGGCGCCACCTTGGTAATTAATGGTCATTCGTCGCAAGAAAAAGTCGATGCGGCGCTTGCCGACTATCGCGCAGCGGGCATCACCGCCCACGGCTATCTATTTGATGTTACTGACGAACAACAAACGGAAGCCGCCGTTGCAAAAATTGAAAGTGAGGTCGGCCCGATTGACGTGCTGGTTAACAACGCCGGTATTATCCGCCGCACGCCATTGCTGGAGATGGAGCTGGCCGAGTGGGAGCAAGTCATCAAGACCGACTTAACCGGCGTATTCACTATGACCAAGCCCGTGGTCGCGCGCATGGTTGAACGTGGCACCGGCGGCAAAGTTATTAATATTTGCTCAATGATGAGTGAATTGGGACGCAGCTCGGTGGGCGCTTACGCCGCCGCTAAAGGCGGGCTTAAAATGCTCACCCGCAACATGGCCACCGAGTGGGCCAAGCATAATGTTCAGGTCAATGGTATTGGCCCTGGCTATTTTGCCACGAGCCAAACAGAGCCTATTCGCGTCGACGGCAACCCAATGAACGAATTTATTATTAGCCGCACACCCGCGGGGCGCTGGGGCGATCCGGATGATCTGCAAGGGGCCACCGTATTTCTCGCCTCCAATGCCTCCAACTTTGTCACGGGACAAATTGTCTACGTTGATGGCGGCATACTGGCGACTATTGGTCGACCAGCCAACGAGCAGTAAAATTTGCCACGGCACGCGCTCAATACGCGTGTGCCGTGTTTACTAGCGCTTTAACCACGTCTCGGCGGCGGCGCGGTCTGCGCGGGCAAACGCTTTTATCTCTAGTCCGGGAATTAACATCCCTTCTAATTCGCTAATTTTTTGCAGCCACGATTGATCGGCCAATACCGCCGCACGATCAAAGCGGCGAATCAACCCCAGCATTGCGGGCATCCGCATAAACTCGGCCAGTATTGCGCGTGGCTCGGGCATTTTAAACTCGACAATGTCATAGAGCATCGTGCCATGTTGAACTCCCTCGGACTTTGATTTCAGCTCATCCAAGCCCCGCTCCATTTGCTCTTTGCCAAGCCTACCACTCAAACTGATGTCCAAATGGTGCTCACCTTTTTTCTCAATAACAAACATAATCGCTCCTTTAAAATACCGCAGCGTGATCACATAAATATTTACCATCGCGATACACCAGCACCATCTCGGCCACAAATTCGCCGGGCGCTTTGGTAAAGTACTGGCGCCAGACGATAGCAGCCGAATCTGGCCGGCGAAAAATCGCCACCAAGTCACGCCGGGCAAAAAAGCCTTTTTCGGCTTGGTACTTCTCACACACATCACGCAAATAATCAGGCATCACCACACGCTTTAAACGGTCGGTAAAGTCCCGAGTGTGGCGCGCGTGATCAATGTCCGTCGAGGCGGCCATTAAGTTATCCATAATGGGGTTGGCAACGGCTAAGATGTCCTCATCGACGGCGGCTTCAAAATCCATAACTGTATACGCCCTTAAGTGCTTGCTCAGATACTCGAAATACCATGCTCTTTTACCACCTGCAAATTAGGCCAAGTTTCGCGCCAGTTTTTACGTTCGACTCTGCGCGTAAAAGCCTGAGGGTTGCGACACTTGGCATTCAGGGTAATCGTGCCAGAAAAAAGTGGCGCCAAACCAAAAGGGGCGATAAATTCAACCCTGCCTTTCGCCAAACGGACACCTACCGCCGTTTCCAGCTCTACCCAATAACTCAAAGCGTCCACACTCGAATGGTAAGGACGGTCGCCATTGCGTATGTGCATTCGCGCCTGATTCTTTACCGACCAAGGTACAGGGATTTTATCCCGTAAGCGATCTTCATAGGCTTGATCACGGGATTCGCAGGTCTGACTGGCATCAAAATAAATCACGTCAATATCATTGAGCGGGGATGCCTTTGAATAACCGTGCAGCCTATCCCACACTAAGTTGCGAACAAAACCCGCGGCTAAACACCAATCGGGTAAAGCCAGCGCGGCGGTCTCTTTTAAAAGTGCCATGCGTGTAGCATCTTTGCGCAGCCAATCCCTCACTTGCTGAGCATAGCAGGCCTCACTCTTCACGCCGAGGCCTCAATCAATACCGTACCGGAAACAGCCGGGTGGGATTTTCCAGCTTAATAATGCGGCTGCGCGAAGGGGCAAAACTCGCCGAGGGAGAGGTTTGTAAGCTGCCGTCGGCGTGCATCGCCTCTAGCCCCTCGTTCAACCGTGCAATTAACTCGGGGCGCTGATTAGTCACAACCGGAGAGCTCGACAATGGGTAGTAAATCAGAAGATCAGGTACGATGGCAAAGCGGTTTGGATCGTCGGCATATTTGTCTAAAATTGACTCTGCTTCATCCACCCCCAACGGCAGATAATCAACCTCACCTTTCTCAAGCAGTTGGAGTAATGCGGGCAAATCTTCTGCACCTTTCACCGGTAACTCATTTGCCTCATACACCCACATATCAGGCCAGTATAAGCCCTGACCGGCCAGTTTTTTGCGTAGCTCAGACGCGTGCTCGACGTCGGCAAATTCTGACAGCCGATCGCGCCGCACAACCACGTAGCGATAGCCCAGCTTACCTCCGGCAATTGGCACGGGAATTAAGGTTAACTCTTCAGGGGGGAAGCTCAAATACGAAGTGGGAACGATATGAATTTGCTCACCCTTAGTCAGTAAATGCCGCCAGTCGCCGCCTAAGGATGCTTCATGAGATACTGTTAAACGATAGGGTCCGTATTGCGCTTCGGTACGCTGTAACGCTTGCGCAATAACCTGTGCTTCGCGCTCGGCGCGGCCAGGAGCATTACCGCCCACCCACAGTATGTATTCGGGCACCTCGGTCGCTTGCTCTCGTGCCGCCTCTGCACTTGCCACACCAAGCAAACAAAGGCAGATAACAGCCATACAGCGCATCAGTGTGTTATTCATTATTAACATGCCGGCCCCACCTTTACCCAAGATCTGACGCTTATTGTCACCACAGCTGGCGGTCATCATAACATAGCGGCCCAGGTGTTCACGGCACCTCGAAATTAAAACACTGCGGCGATATTCCAAACCCGTCTAGCGGCCACAGCCCTTGCCACAACTGGGCTGGCGTAAAGGCTTACCGGTTTTCAGACGTCACACTTTGGTTATATCGCAAAGTGTGGCGACCTCCGGTGACGCGACTAATAGCCTGCTTTGGCTACGCCTACCTTAACGCAAGGCTGTGGCATCGTATTAACACCTAGGGGAACCACTATGACAATAAAGTACTCACATCCCAAAGCTCTGCTGAGCGCGGCCCTGTGCGCCAGCGCTTTACTCAGCACCCAGGGGGCATTGGCCGCCCGCTTTCAGGCCGAAGATTATACCGCTTATGCCGATACCACAGCAGGCAATACAGGAGGCGTCTATCGCTCGGACGGCGTCGATATAGAAGCCACCAGCGACGAAGGTGGCGGTTATAACGTCGGCTGGGTTGAACCTGGTGAGTGGCTGACCTACGCCAACCTAAATATTCCCAGCACCGGCCGTTATCTGCTGCGGGCACGTGTTGCCAGTGGTGGTGGCGGAGCGCTGTCGGTTGATCTTAATGCTGGCTCTATTTTACTGGGCGAGCTGAGTATTCCCGCTACCGGCGGCTGGCAAAACTGGCAAACCGTTGAGCGCGAGGTGGATTTGAACGTTGGCAACTACAGCCTAGGGGTCTACGCCAGTACCGGTGGCTGGAATCTAAACTGGTTAGAGGTTGAGCCGCTCAACAATGGCGGCGGCAACAATAACGCCAACACCACCACTTTTGAGGCCGAAGACTACAACAACGCCAGTGATACCACTCCCGGCAATACCGGTGGCGCCTACCGCGATGGTAATGTCGATATAGAAGCCACTAGTGATCAGGGCGGCGGCTACAGTGTCGGCTGGATCGACTCGGGTGAATGGCTCGCCTTTAACGACTTTAATGTCCCGACCGCAGGCAACTATAAGCTAGAGGCTCGTGTCGCCAGCGGCGGCAACGGCGGTGTGCTCTCGCTGGATTTAAACGGCGGCAGCACAGCCTTGGGGGAAATAACCGTTCCCGCCACCGGCGGTTGGCAAACGTGGCAAACCGTTACGCTTAATGCCTACCTGCCGGCCGGCAACCACAGCCTTGGGGTTTACGCCACCACGGGTGGCTGGAACCTTAACTGGATAAAAGCAACACCGACCGGCGGCACCAACCCAAACCCCAACCCAACCGTTACCTGGAGCGACGAGTTTGATAGCATTGATTTAAACACGTGGAGTTTCGAAACTGGCGGCAACGGCTGGGGCAATAACGAGCTGCAGTTTTACACCAACGGCAACAACGCATCGATTCAGTTTGACCCCCAAGCGGGCAGCAATGTTCTGGTGCTAGAAGCACGCCAGGAAACCGGCGGCTCCTGTTGGTGGGGTGGAAACTGTGGCTACACGTCGGCCCGTATGAACACCCGCAACAAAAAGTCGTTTCAATATGGTCGGATGGAGGCGCGCTTAAAACTGCCTAAAGCGCAAGGTATATGGCCCGCTTTCTGGATGCTGGGCGATAACTTTAACACTCAAGGCTGGCCGCAAGGTGGTGAGCTAGACATTATGGAGCATGTCGGCACCAATAATATTACCTCCGGCGCCCTCCACGGGCCGGGTTATTCTGGCAACACGCCAATCACCGGCCATCTGGATCACGCATCACCCATCGAGCAATCTTATAAAACCTACGCGGTAGAGTGGGACGCCAACGGCATTCGCTGGTTTGTCGATGACATTAACTTTTACAGTGTTACTCGCGCGCAAATTGAGCAGTATGGACAGTGGGTATACGATCAACCCTTCTGGTTCTTGCTTAACGTCGCCGTTGGCGGCAACTGGCCGGGCGACCCTGACCACGCTAACTTTAGCACCCAACGTATGTATGTCGATTACGTCCGCGTATACCAATAACCTCAAACGTACAAAAAAGCCCGCGTTAATCTCGCGGGCTTTTTTTATCTGGCATTGGCACTTCACATCAAGCATAAAAAAGGCGGGCAATAAATGCCCGCCAAGTGAGGGTCTAAAAACCCCATGCCAAAGGAGAGAAGGTTAAAACTTATACTTCGCTTTTAGGCCAAAGGTACGGCCACGAGCTTGGTAGGCAACATCTTTAGCAGCGCCACCAAACAACTCTTTCTCAGTTGGGGCGTACTCTGAATCGTAATCCACATCGGTACAGTTTTTACACCACAGCTGAAACTCTAGATTATCGTCAAACACATAAGAGATACTGCCGTTAACCAAACCGACATCATCTTGTACATCCTGCCCATCAATCCACCAGTACCGATCTGCGGTATAGCTGTACTCGATCTGTGTAATCAGATTGTCATCACGACCAATCGGCAGATCGTGTCGCGCCGATACGTTGGCAGATTGGTGCGGAAAGTTGGGCATTTTCTCGCCCTGGAAGTTGTTATCAAACGAAGCCTGAGTGCCTGCAGGCAATTTAACGGTATTGGCCGTACGAGCCAAAAGCTCTGACTGCATACGATCGCGAATACCGGAATCGAATTCGGTGATTTCAGAATCCATAATACCAATGCCAGCCGTCAGCAATAGGTTATCGGTAGCGGCAAAGTCTAAGCTCAGCTCAACCCCGTTAATTTCGCTTTTAGGAATGTTATACAAGCTCTGCACAAAAATAGCGCCGTCAAATTCAAACTGTTGCGCGTTCTCGTAGCGTTGATGGAATATTGCACCATTCGCACGCAAGCGGTTACCCAGTAGAGTCGACTTAAAACCTAGCTCAAAACTATCCAAGGTCTCTTGATCATAGCTATCGGTCAAGAGCGCACCGGAGGCGTTAAAGCCACCACTCCTAAAGCCACGGGCGGCCGTACCATAAAACGTCCAGTCATCGTTAGGCGTATACGCCAACGACACCTTGGGCTGAAAAGCCGAGAAAGTGCGACTGATCGTTGAACCCGATTCAGAGCAGTTTTCAGGGTCAGCGGTCGAATCGCAACTGCCCACACCCAAACCAAAGGTATCCACCGTTGGGCCATCAATACGCGTCACTTCGCGTTCGTCCTCGTCGTACCGCCCAGCCACCGTTAAGGTTAAGGTGTCGGTCATATGGTAATCAGTGCTAAAGAAAACCGCCCATGCGGTATTGTCTTGCTCATTTTGGGTCGCATCAATTAAGCCATTACAGGTGGTAAAGTCCGTTATGATGGGACCACCTGGGTACGCAGGCTGACAGTCAAACGGTTGTCCTTCAGGGCGCTCCCATGTGGTACGCAGAGTATCTGCGCGGTCGGTTAATAGGCCATAGGCGCCGACAACGTAATCAATGTTGTCCGAGACGTTACCTGACAGACGGAACTCTTGCGATACCGTTTGTACATCGTAGTACTGATCGGATCCCACAAAATTGCCGGCGGCCCAATCGGCGAGCGTCGTACTAAAAAATTCGCGATCGACCTCACTATCAAGCCCATCAATAAACGCATTGACGTACGGTTCGGTAAAAAACAGCACATTACCGGTACGGTCGTTGCCGCGAGTTTCACCCGCGACACCATAGCGCTCATTGGTATCCGTGGCCGCGGTAATCGAGGTGAGCGTGACGTCGTCAAAACCGTGCTCAATTTTCAACGATCCACTGTTAATGGTGCGATTAGCCGTAGGGTTACCGTTAGAATTTATAGGAAATTCGTATTCTTGATTGGGGTCAGTCTCAAGGCGATAAATATTGCGGTACCACATGGCGCCAGATTCAAGATCGTTTTGCGAGTAGCGTAAATCTACCGACGTTCTATCCGTAGGCTCCCACAACAACTGTGCACGGAAGTCACGATTTTCTTCAAAATCCATATAACTATTGCTTGGCGCATCACCTGTTACGCCGCGTGAGTTACGTTCGTACACATCGTTGAGGTACTGGTTCTCGATGGTACCGCCAAAAGAACGATGATTGCCCGCAAAGCGGAACATCAAGTCATCGGTAAGGGCGCCAGCCAACGAACCGGTCACCTCAAATAGCTCACCGTTGCCACCGCCAACACTAAAGCGTCCTTCAAGGTCTTCCGTCGGTTTTTTTGAGGTGACGATCAGCGCGCCGCCCAGGGCGTTGCGGCCGTACAACGCGCCCTGTGGACCTTTTAACAGTTCAATTTGCTCCACATCAAAAAACGATTGTGAAATTTCAGAGGCACTACCTACCTGCACACCGTCGACAACAACCGCCACCGCGGGTTCTGAATTACGTACCGAGGAGATACCACGAACGATCAAAAAAGTCGACGAAGGGCTCAAAGATTCAGTAATAGCGACGTTAGGGATTCTAACGGTCACGTCGCGTGCGGCTTGAATATTAGCACGCTCGATTGCGTCACCCGAAAAAGCAACAACGGTATCGGGAACTTGTTGCGAGTTTTCCTCTTTGCGACGTGCAGTAACCGTAACGACTTCGAGTCCGTGTGCCTCGGGTTCGGCGGCTTGTTCGGCATAGCTGGCAGCGCTTGCCAGGGTTCCAAGGGCTGTAGCAACCGCCACAGACAGATACTTTTTATTCATATTATCGCTCTCTTGCGTAGATGGCTCGTTAATTATTGCAAGCTGACCATCCTCGCTGACGCTATACCTCAAAGGTGTACGGTTCAGCATTTGATCCAACGCCTGGGACAAGCTGAAATTACCAATCAAAGCATTGGTAGTTACACCTTTCACCCGATCAAACGGAAACACCAAGGTTATATTCGCCTGCGAGGCAAACTCTGTCAGTGACAGATCAGCTCGACTTGCAGGAATATCAAAGTGATGTCGCCGATCGAGATCTACGCCATACGCATTAACGCAAAGTAATGTCACAGACAAACAGAACGCCACGACTTTGATTTTCCTGGCGAGTAATACTCTCACCAAGGTCAAAGACGAACCTGCGTAAAAATTCCACCAACCGTTATCTCGCATTATTATTTTTCTCAGTGCCAAAGCTTAATACTCATTAAGTTTGAGCAACATTCTTTAGCTACTACCATTTAGCAAACGTGTCGTAACAACTACTCTTCAAGCGTTTTTAGCTCGATAGAATTATCATCCAGATAGCGGTGCCCAATTGAAAAATTACTCTGCAGGCCCGCCAACAGACCATCGACATCTCCGGCCCGAAAAAGCCCGGCAATACGTACCGATTTAAGTTCGGGATCGGCAAAGGTAATACGCGTATCGGTATACCGGCTTACTTCCGCAATCGCCTGAGCTAACGTCTCACCACGAAACACCAGCTCACCGCGCTGCCAACTTAACAGGTTGCTTACCTCGGCATCGGTAACAGGCTCTACCCGATGTTTGGCTTGCGCCAACACTAGCCTTTCACGCGCCGCGACCGGCTGCACGGGGGAACCAATACGAGCGTAATCAGTGGCAAGGCGTGTTAGGCGGTTGTTTGACTCTTGCGCGTTAGCGGTCAACACCTTGCCTTCGGTGACAATCAGCTCAACGCTATCGTCGTCTAACACCTGCACATTAAAAGCCGTACCCACCGCTTCGACGAGCTTACCAGCGGCAAAAACGCGCAGCGGGCGCATCGCATCGTGCGCTACTTGTACGTTTAACTCACCTCGCAACAGCACAATATCGCGGTAATGCTGGTTAAAATCCAGCTCCAACTGTGAGTTTGTATTTAGTGTTAAACGGCTGCCATCACTCAGCAACATGCTTCGTCGTTCGCCGACGAGCGTCGTTAGCAAACCATTCCCCGGCGCCGACAAATGTGCATCATGCAGCCAACGTAAGGCTCCACCAGAGAAGGCCATTAGAGCGAGCCCCATGCAAACCACAAATACAATGGAAGCGGCAGCGCCAAGTGATACTCGGCGGCGCCGCCGGTTTGGGACGACGTCGGGGAACAGATCCGCCAGACGGCTCAGCTGGTCCATGCTGTCCCACAGCTCGGCGCACTCATACAGCGCGCGCTCGTGCGCCGAGTGCCTCTTTAGCCAGCGACTCAACTGTTGTCGCTCAGCGGCTGTCAAGCCACGGTCCATCGCCGCTACCCAGCGGCACGCTTGCTGGTCAATGTCATCGCGACTTGCAAAACGCAGCACATTACTCATAGCGACCGCGCCCCTGAATCACGCCGACTTTTGCATGCATAAACTGACGCGCCTTGAGCAGCCCCGTGGCGATGTGTTTTTCTACGGTGCTTTCGCTAATACTAAGCTCGGCGGCAATTTCCTTTTGGCTGTAGCCATAGACCTTTTTTAACACAAAGGCTCGTCGACACTGCTGCGGCAAATGCCTGACGGCCTCACAAAAAAGCGCAAACTCCTGATCGCCGCTGACGCAATCTAAAGTGCTGTCATTCTCAGAGCCAATCTCAAACTCACCGTCTCCCGCGAGTTGGGTCATAGAGGTCGCGAGACGGTACTCCGCCCGCTTGACATGATCCAGAGCGAGGTTACGGGCCATTTTCAACAAAAAAGACTGAGGGTTTCTAATCTGCCTTAAGTCCTGAATTTGACAGGCTTTTACATAGGTTTCCTGCACTATATCTTCCACATCGTCAGGTGGTACCACTCGTCCCACGGTTCGTCGCATTAAACCGAGAGCCTTAAAATAGATGCGTTCCATACCATTTGAATAGTGCATGCTCATACCTGGCTGTATTTCTTATTAGTAATCCGGCCGCCATCGAACTGACGCGATTGAGAGCGCTGGCAATATTCTTCTGGTCTAACTACCATGACGAACTGGGCGCGAATTTCCCCCAGAGATCTAGTCCACACTCAACCCGGGTTTATAACGTTTCGCCCTATTGCAGGCTGTACGTGAATATACGAAAGCAACTCTCAAGCTTTATTCCCGATCTCGCACCAAAGCAAGCGAGGGTTATCTCAATGAGTATCCGTATAACAATATTCAGCGTACTGATCAGCCCATGTTTGGCATTTGCGCAAAGTGGCAATGCTAAAGTTCCGGTTTGCCTACACGATGAGATCTGTGTCACCTTGCCTGGCACGGTGCAATTGCAACCAATAGAAAGCTCGCCCAGACAAGCTCAAATAATATTTGCACGACACAGTGGATCAGTGGCACATGCCCAGGCCGCGCAGTACCTATTGCAAATCGTGCCTATCCGGCGTGAAACCAATGATCGTCGCTTGTGGCTAGATTTAGCACAGCGTATTGGCGCGCAACACTCTCGGGTATTACTGCTGCCACAGCGCCCGGAGCGTTATAGCATTAGCAGCTCGCCAGAGAGCTACGGCAGTTATCAACGCGCAAGCTGGCCTACCCACAACGGCCAAGCGCAGGCGCTCTATCATTTACTAAAAGTCGGCCAAGAGCGCTATTGGGTTGTGGCGACGGCGGTCGCCCCCGCCGAGATTGACAGCTACACTCAGGAGCTACTGCAGTTATTGCGCAACATCACCCCCAGCCCGTAACAAACAGCACAGCGGGCAAGCAGCTAAATAACAGGCAATAAAAAACCCTCTCCCAACGGGAGAGGGTTAATAACGATAAAGGCTATCGGTTAACGCCTAGTCTTCAGAGGTCCACTCAATTGCCTTGCGGATCATCTCGACCATATTGGGGTCGGAGAAGTTCGCATCAACGTGACCTACCGCCGTATAGAATGCGCGGCCTGAGCCCACGGTATTTTTAAACACGACCGGATGATCTTCTACCGGGTAGTTGGAGTTGTAACTACCGCGATCCAAATTAGCCAACACCTCAATGTTGCCCACATTGCGAGGATTGCTCTCCCAGAAGTACCACTCATCATCTAAATACCAGTCAGAACCAATATGATTCATCAATGGGTCATTCACCGCTTCGATCTCTACACGGGCGTAAGGAATACCGTCACCGTGGTGAATAAACTCGGCACCGCCCATTAGCGTATCGGTGTACCAATCCCAACTGTGCTCTGTATCAGCGGCCGAGTGAGTACCAACGAAGCCACCGCCATTTTCAATGTAGCTTTGGAAGGCCACTTTTTGGTCGGCAGTAAAAATATCACCGGTGGTATTCATAAAAACTACCGTGCTGTACTGCGCAAGGTTAGCACCGGTGAACAGGCTTGAATCTTCGCTGGCGGTAATGCTGTAACCATAGTCCGAAGCGATCTCTTGCACCATGGCGATACCGGCGGGGATGGACCCGTGACGGAAGCCCGATGTTTTTGAGAACACCAAAACGTTAGGACAATTATTACCGCAGTTCACCGAAAACTCGGTGGTGCGAGGAATACTTACCTCTGCGCCGCTTGCGTCCAGCAGCGTTACTTGCAAGGTGTGACGGCCTGTAGCCAAGCTGCCAAGGTTTATCGCGTTAAGGTTGGCGACATCAATTGCCGCACCCCCATCTAGGCGATAACGGTACTGACCACCGTTGGCAAACCAGCTGCCATCGGTAACATTAACCTGCAAGCTCACCTCATCCGTCTCGGGAATACTGGCACCCGCCGTCGGGGAAACAATATTCACCAGAGCAAGGTCAGGGTCGGCTGCCATGCCGTAAGTTTCCACCTCAAACAGCGAGTAGCCATAGCCGGTAGCGCGGCCCGTGCCGTGCATGCGAATGTAACGACCAGACTCACCATTTAAGGTAATGTCATCGACGCCACCGTTGCCACTATCGGTCGAGAACACGGTTGCCCAGGTGTTGCCATCATCCGAAACATCGATGGTATAGACGTTACCGTAGGCGCCCTCCCAGTCCAGCATAATACGGGTAAAGTACGTCAACTCGCCCATATCCAATTGCAGGTACTGCGGGTCGCTTTGCTCACTTTCCCAGCGCGAGGCCTCGTTGCCATCGATGGCATTGGCCGCAACGCCGGTGCCCACACTACTTGACGCCGTAACATCAATAGGTGTGAGTTTTTCTGGCGAGCCGGTTGGACCACCGTTATTATTGCCGTCGCTATTAACAACAAACTGTACGGTATCGCCACTGCCAATCACGACCCCATTGGCGTCCAATAAATCAACGCTTAGGCTGTGAGTGCCCACACTGAGCACACCAAGATCGACGGCGCCCGTTTGAGTAACGCCAACGGCGCCGTTACCGTCCAGGTAATAACGGTAACTGCCACCATTGCTAAACCAGTCGGCATCGTCTACCGCCACCATCAAGCTAACGGTATCACCTTCAACAAATGCTTGATTGGCAAACGGCGCGGTGATGTCGATTTGTGCCTCGAGCGCGACATCGCCTTCGCTGTAAATACGCATTTCCCAGATTGAGTAGCCATAAGGCGTGGCACGTTCGGTTGCATTTAAGCGCACATAACGCCCTTGCCCGGCTACATCCAACGTCTCCTCACCGCCAGCACCAGAGGTCGTACTGTAAATTGGCGTCCAGGCATTCCCGTCTTGCGACACTTCAATGTTATACGCAGTGGCGTAGGCGGGCTCCCAATCGATTTGTATACTACCGATCGCGTAACTCGCCCCTAGATCAACCTGTAAAAAGTGCGTATCGGAATGCTCGCTGCCCCAGCGGGTGCCCATATCACCATCAAAGGCATTGTTGGCAACGTGCGGGCCTTCTACCTCTGACGAGGTAGCAGACTTATTCAGACTCAGCAACTCGGCATCGTTGGTCTCACTCGCCTGCACGGTAAAGTTCACGTTGCGTGCAGAACCAACCGCATCGCCCGCGGCATCAACCAGTACCACCGTCAAGCTATGTGCTCCTGCGGCTAAAGCGCCAAGGTTGACACTGGGGTTAGTCGCCGTGAGTTCGGCACCACCATCCAAGCTGTAGCGAATGCTACCGCCCGCCGCAAACCAGTTGCCATCACTGACGGATACCGACAGGTTTACGGCCTCCCCTGCTTGCACAGTTTGTCCGGCACTTGGCGATTGAATCGTGACACTAGCGGTCGGCGCCTGAACGTCGCCATACCCCCAGACCTCCATTTCAAACAGTGAATAACCCCACTCGGTACCGCGCTCGGTACCGTTCAAGCGTACATAACGATAATCACCCGAGACGTTAATGGTTTCATCACCACCGGTACCACCACTGACACTGGCAAGAACCGTCCAGTCACTGCCGTCGACAGAGCCTTCAATCGTGTAGGCGCTACCGTAAGCCGCCTCCCAACTTAGATTAACCGACGTTAGAGTTGATACCTCTTCCAAGTCGACCTGAATCCACTGAGGATCGGCAAACTCACTGGCCCAACGGGTAGCTGGGTCGCCGTCAAACGCATTGGCCGCGATCATATCGCCCTCAATATCTGAGCTACTCGCCGGTTTATTAAGAGATAATAAACCTTCCTCTGTGGCGACCGCCTCTTTACCAAATACTTCGACTTCAAACAACGAGTAGCCCCACGGCGTGCCCCGCTCGGTCCCCGTCAAACGAATGTACTGATAATTACCCGACAGGTTAGTCAGCTCATCAACACCGCCATCACCATTGTCGTTAACCACAACCTCGGTCCAGGTCTCGCCATCCGTCGAGCCTTCTATGGTATAGGCGCTGCCGTAGGCTGCTTCCCACGTTAACGTCATAGAGTCGATGGCATACACACCGCCCAAATCGATTTGCAACCACTGTGGGTCTTCGGCAAGGCTTGACCAACGGGTGGTTGGATCGCCATCGGTGGCAAAATCAGCGACAAACGCATCTTGCACCGAAGATGCCTGAGCGCTGGCACCACCAGAGATTAAACGCACACCTTGATCTGGGTTACCTTCAAGCGATTCAATCCACTGCTCTAATACATCAATGTATTCTGTGTGCTCTAACGCGCGACCCAGTGGTGGCATGCGATCATCCGGGTTTTCACTTTTATCGCGGATATAAAGTACAGACTCGTGTGGTGCGCCCGGCGTTACTACCTCGGCATCGGCAATGCCATAATAATTTTCGTAGTTGCGAATACCGGTGGTTAGCTCGCTGACAATTTGCATCTCAGCCAGCGGGGTATTGAAACGCGCATCCCACTGAGAGCCACCGTTGCCGGTGCCGTGACAGTGTGAGCAGTTGGCGTCCAGGTATGATTTAACCCGCTTTTCTAAGGTCGCACTGGTATCGCCAATCGCCACCATACGATCAAACGTATCTACCTGAGCATTGTTAAAGGCCGGATTAAACAGATTCAGGTTATTAAAGTGAACCAGCTGATTCTCTGTCCCACCGGCATAACTGTAATCGCTGTTCAACTGGCGGGTATTCATGCCTAATATTTGGCTGGAGCCGGCGTTGTGACAATCAATGCACTGGGTCGGGCTTGGGTACGCCCAGGTTTGCGTCCAGCTATTGCCGTTGGCATCGGTCACATTAATATCTTCCAACACCTCAGTGGTCAGCAAGTCAGCATCACTGTTGTCGGCACGCCACTTATAGGTAAGCCCGTACACCTTGCCGTTTTCTTGCATCACAATAAGACGGGTTTCTAGGCGTTTAGTGACACTGCCATCGTCGCCCACCAGCGGTAATTCAAAATGCTTAACGGCAACGGTACCGGCGGGAAACTCCCAAAATTCTTTCTCGTCCCAACCGATTTGCTGCCCCGTCGGTATTGAGATCCAGCGCGACTTAAGTGCCCGATCCGACCACAACTTCGTGTTGGGCTGAAACGGAATTAAGTTTTGCGTGGGCACCATGTTGGCAGTATCGCTAAACACGCCGGTTTGCGACAACAACGTCGGCACATCGGTAAAGTTCGCATCGAGCTTGCAAGGCATATTTAAATACTCAAAGCCTGTTGGCTCGCACACCTCAGGCTCGTCCGTACCAGCGCCAAACATTTGCATCTCAAATAACGAGTGGCCATACCCGGTACCGCGCTCAGTACTGGTCAATCGCACGTAGCGATAAGCATTGTTATTTTCAATAATATGCAGCGCAGTACCGCCAACGCCGTTTAGCTCTTGAGCTAAAGGCTCCCAATTTGCATCATCGTTAGAGCCTTCAATCACATAGCGCGAACTGTAGGCTCCCTCCCAGGTGATTTTAATGGTGCTGATAACAGAACTATCTTGCAGTTCAGCTTTTAACCATTGGGGATCGGACTGTTCACTCTCCCAGCGAGACGCTTCAAGGTCACCATCAAAGGCATCCATCGCGACATTGCCGCCAACTTCACTACTCGCCCAGGCACTAATGACCGGCAACAGTGGGCCATCATCGCGGCCGCCAACGTAATCAAAACGATACAATGCACCGCCGCCATAGGGCTCTTTATCACAACAGCCAGAACCCCACTGCAAGACATACAGCTGATGGGTGCGCGGATCCAGCTCAACATCAATCGCGCCCTGAAAGCCTGCAGTATTTAACGGAAAGTCTTCGGCAACCGGTGGCGTAGAGCTTGAGGCAGGGTCAAGCACCGAGAATCGGCTGCTATTAAAATCCCAAAAAATCAATTTACCGTTGTAGTAAGCCGGTAATTTAAAGTCGTTCTCGACACTTTCATCGTAACGATACACCGGACCAGCCATAGTCGCCTGATGCCGGACCGTCCAGATTGCCCCAGTGGAGTTCGGCAGATTAGTCGCGCCGGTATTGTCCGAGGCATTATTAACAATGTTATTGGGATCAAAGCCAGCGTAAGGCTGGTTATAACCGATAATATAGGGCCAGCCATAGTTGCCAGCGCTACAGATTTCATTTAACTCATCAAGTCCGCCAGGGCCCTCGGCACTATCAGTCGAGGCGTCTGGGCCGATATCACCAACGTACAAACACCCTGTCAACGGATCCATGTTTAGCCGATAGGGATTACGAAACCCCATAGCGTAAATCTCGGGACGATGCAAAGCATCACCGGCAAATAAGTTACCCGCCGGAATCGTGTAGCTACCGTTTGCGGTCGGGGTAATACGCAACACTTTACCGCGCAAATCGTTGGTGTTGCCCGACGTGCCCTGTGCCGCTGGCTGAAAATAGCCGCCCGCCGCTTTGTTATCACCGGTGGTAATAATTAAATTACCCGCCATATCGAACTGCATAGAGCCGCCCATGTGGCCATGGGCTTCATCACCGGTAATCCACTGCAGCACAACGGATTCCGAGTTGTGATCAATCGAGTTATCTGGGTTAACCGTAAAGCGCGATACCCGGGTAATGCTACCGGGCGATGTGTACTGAAAGTAAATATAATTGTTTTGCGTAAAGTTCGGGTCTAGCGCAACACTCAACAAGCCGTCTTCAAACACACAGCGAACATTGGGCACCGTATCAGTTTGGGTTGGCGTACCGTTATCAATATCCCAAGCGTAAAGTGCCCCACACTTGCTGGCAATAAACACGCGGCCATCTTGCGAGATTTCGAACTCCATCGGCAAGTCGAGATTTTCGGCGACCACCTGACGCTGAAAATCAGCATCAGAGGGCGCCGACTGCGCGAGTACAGGGGTTGCGCCGAGTGTCATCAGCGCACAAGCGCCAAGCAACGACCTCCAACCAAGACGACAGTGCCGCGATAGCGACTCTGCAACGCTTGGGCATTTATCTGGTTTATTCATACTGTATTCTCCAGTGCGGTTGCTGTGCGCGTTTCCCTGTGTGGCTCTCACCCGGTGCGCTACGAGGTTCACTGTGATCCATTAGTGTTGTTATTGCTTTTGTCGCGCTCAAAAAATCGAGCACGTTGACAGTTACAGCCCATCGCTAAAAAATAGAAACACTTATATCATTAGGCGAACTGCGCTTTGATCTGACATTCAAGACGAGCGACTTGATAATATCCGCCATGATAAGTGTCAGCACCAAACCCTAGCGGCATTTAGGCAGTCCTTAAAAACCTCGCCAAATCAAAGGCTTAGAAGAAACGCCAAGGGAATAGACCATTGTCGTTTATCGGCCAAGATGAGAAGTTGCTCACAAATAATTGACGAGAGAAACAAACTCATTCGCTAACCGTTTTATCAGCCTATTCCCGACAGTTAACGTGGCCTTACTGAGATCAAATTATAACCAAACCTCACCAACATTAACGGTCGGCAATGTCCGCACTATCGCCCAGCCAGCCCCACCTAACGAAAAACAGCGCTGCACACCGGAAACTTATAAAGAAAGACCCTCATAAAAAAAAGGCCATCCCTCTTGCCCCTATAAACCACCCCGAATGAATTTAAAGAGCCACAAATGAAGGCACTCATTAGCTATCCGAGTTAGGCGCGAATACAAGAAGCTTAAGCATAATGATCAGATTTAAGGCGGACATGCACGCCACACCAGCGAAGGGCGTAGTGGCAGCATTAAAGGCACTGACCTAAATTAGTATCAACATCAGTTAACGCCACAACATTTTAGAAGAAATGTATTAGTCGTAAGGTCAAACCTTTAATTAGATACTTTGACCTCCAACAACCAGTCTCTACTCGGAAAACGACGCCCAATAAGCGGTCTCACCCTCCGAAATTTCGTGACACTAATGAGTTTTGAAAATAGTGACACTCCCATTTCGCTAATTGTTCAAATGTGAGACGACGAAGAAAACGTTTCCGCGCATATTTGAAGAATAAATTATTAGGAATGGCTCGCATGCCTTAAAACGCACCTGTACATGGATGAATGCATGAATATACAACTAGTTGCCTGTGGCGCTCTTATTTATTCGATCGGGTTCGCAACACACCTACTGTGGAGCCACAACACAAAAGACCCTATCGATGAACCTCCCTTGCCTGCTGCCGCGCAAGAGCCGTCTAAACATCATGACGGTCAATTCGAAAATACGCAGGTTCGCACTGGAAAGTCAAAGGACAAAACAGCTAACGAGGCAACGAGCCTCTCTAATGTCGACTACTTATCGTCCGAAACACACGATAAAAATGCAAGATTAAGCGACACAGAAAAGGAACTAGCCGAGCTTCGCAGAGGCAGGTTCAACGATGAAGCCAAAAAATACGCCAAGCTCAGACGGTTATCTGGAGCCCCCTTCAATCAGCGTCTCGATACCAATTTCCAAAAAGAAGAACGAGACGCGTCATGGTCTCTACAGCAGGAGTCTTTGATCAGCCAGAAACTTCAGTCGGCAGACGACAGTATTTCCATCGTAAATAGTGAATGTCGAAAAACGCAATGCCGTCTATCAATAATCACACCCAGAGATGATCAGAATTCAATCAATCAAATACTCAGCCACATCCTCAATGATCGAACCAATAAGCTTGAGCTCGGAACCTACGTTACTCAAAGAGACACCAGCAGCGGCACTACCTATGTATACATAGACCGCACAGGAGATGACATTAACTTTTTAGACCAAATGCAATAAAGCACCCACTTTGGGGCACCCCCCCAAAGAAAAGCTCTCAGCTAGCTTTTACTTGTTAGGATATTTTATAAACTATGGAGATACATATGAAAACACTAAAACTATCAGCGATCTTTGCGACGTTAATGCTAGGATTTAGCTCGTCTGCTTTGGCGTACGAGTATCCAGAAGTTGAGTATATGAGTCAAACGAGTCCTACGCCGTATGAGCCAATGTTTCTGAATAGAGCCGGCTGCGAATGGAGCTTTGTCACCAGCTACGGAGGTTGGGGCGGTTATATGTTCGTGTACGAGCCTATCGGGAGTTGTGCGTACTCCGAGCAGCATGTAAGTTGGTCTGGGTACCGGACCCAAGGACCTGGCCGTTACGGCTACATTACCATCACTTACGAAGACTAACTTGCGGTAAGTCCTCCTAAAGCCAGTGGTACATGTGCCACTGGCTTCCACACAAAGCTCTAATCATGAAATTTTCTAAGCTGAGCTACCGCATAAAACTAACTACCTTGAAGCACCTGACCAGAAAATCTACTTAACTCACATAAAAAAGTGATAATCGTTGAGCCTTCATTAAAAAACCTTTATGGATATTCTGTTTTTATTAAGTTCATCTTCTTTATAAGCCAACGAGCACCTTAGTCCAACGAGAAAATAAATCGGTTCTTCACTCCATGCACCTCCAGTGGCGTGCCATTTTCAATGCGAGGCTTGTACTTAAATCGCTCGGCGGCTTTTATCGCTGCGCTATTAAACACGCTGGTTGGTGTGCCATCCAAAGTGTTTGCCTGCAATACGGTTACGTTTCGCGTCGCGCCGGTGCGGGTCACTGTGAAGGACACAACAACCTCACCTTCCATCCCCCGTTTCAGAGCCGTCCGAGGATACTGAGGCGCGACTTTTACAATAGGCAGATAATCACCAGGCTGAGCTAAGCCGACTTCTAACGTCGCATCCCTCTGCGCGGGGAATTGCGGTGTAAAACGTCCGGGATCAACCACCTCAACCACGACTTCATCGGTTATTTGAGGAGTTTCGGGTGGCGCCGGTGGCGCTTCAGGACGGGCCAGCAGATCAGGAAGGATCGTTTTGATCGTCGTATCAGGCATCACAACCTTGCCGATATCCACCGACGCTTCAGGTTCGGTATAAACGTAATCTACTTGAATTAAAGTCGCCATCACTAAAAGCAGAGCGGCGGTGGCCGCCATACCCAATGGAATTGCGCTAAAGCGCATTACAGTTGCTGTGGTCATATTCCATTACCTCACACGTACTATGTTTGATTGAGTTACCTTGTTACCACCTACACTGTAAACATAGTCAAACAACAGATGGCGCGCAAATCTTGTTTGGCAATAATAGCGTCCTATACAGAGCCTCTTGGTTATTTCGTACTTCTAGCAAAAGAAATTACTTATGGCGCAACAACGCATCCAGCTCATCCACTACCTCGGCCCAATCGGCATCGTTGCTGACCGCCTCACGCAGTAATTGGCTTTGTGCTTTACTCCAAAATTCCGCGTCTGCCAGCTTGAGCTCTGGCGCTAACGGCCGGTGACGTTCGATAAACTGCTCAATACTGGCCGAATCGCTCTCCAGCCCCAATTGTGCAAACAAAGCAGACAGTGGATGTACGGGGGATTCCATAACAGACCTCTTTGACGAAAGTATAATGTTTGAATATAGACCCATTGTGCACCGGTGGCGAACCAAAAGAAGCCGCCACGGTCTGGCCAGTAAAGACTTGCCAAGCACCACACAAAACCAACACGATGAATGGATCGACAAAAGAGGGATTAAATTATTCGGTCGACGGTTTTAATAAGTCTCGCAGTTTATCGATCGCTTGTCGTAACTGCCGGTAATCGGCATCTGGCAAAGGCTGTCGTTGAGGACTGTCGCTCACTCCAGGGCCACTTGACGCCCGCTCAAAAAAGCGTGACTCGGCGGGGGTAAAGACACGGGACTTACTGCCATCGCGGGCGGTGCCGTTCATGCTGGCCCAACCGTCAGCGGTAATATGTGCATCCATCCAAGTATCGACGTAGATGGCCGAACCAATCGCCTGTGGGTCGGCGTAGCGGCCATCGGCAAACGTGGTTGTTGGGTGCCACGGACGACCCAACGAGGTGCTGTGATCGGGCACACCGGTTTCACGAGTTAGCCGCGAGTGTAAAAACACCAAACCAAACGGTTGGGCAATATTAGTAGAGGGCGCGGTAATATGGCCTTGAATATCACCTAACGCAAACGGCTTGCCGCGTGTTCGCGAGCGTATCTCGCACTGATCAAACACGACAAGGCCATCGCCAAAAATAAAGTCGACATTGCCGCTAACGGTGGACTGATAAAAGTAGCTGCGACCACCGTCAGCAAACACAGTATCCTGGTAACCATCGATGCGCGAGTCATTGATATAGGTTAAATCGCTATCAACATCTAACAATAAAGCCACCGCCTGTGAGTGACGCACGCGGTCCGGGTGCGCTTTAGGAAGAGCGTCGTTCGAGAGAAAATCAAAGGTGTTTTCAATGTGTAGATTACTAAATACGGTATTGCGCGCATTCACCGTTACGGTCGCGGAGCCTGGGGTCCCCCAATCGTCACGGTGATACTGTCCCGCCATAGCGGCATAGGCATCAAAATAAATACGCGGTTTTGCGTTACCCGATGAAAGCCCAATTAACGAAACCTGATCGCGCTCAATGGTGATTTTTTCGTAGTAGTCGCCGGCCAGCAGCGCAACCCGATAACGCCCTGACTTGGGGGCCGCCGACAATGCGGCAGAGACAGTCGAAAATCGTGGTAGGTCACGATAGCCGGCGGGTACGCTCGACTCTTTAGTGGGGGGCGCCACCGTAACCAGCGCATCAAAGGCGGGCTCGGCACGTGCCAAACCCGCTCCTGTCAGCATCAGCACAACCACTAAGACAAACTGTACGCCCCGAAACCAACCGACGTTAATTAGCCCGAGTGAGCTGCGCCCCCAGACCATCACGCCAACTCGGCCTTAACAGCGGCAAGTACGCCTTGCTCATTAATGCGGGTAAGCCACTCGGTTGTAGCCGCCAACACCTGAGCATTGCCACCGAGTGCGGCGCCAAACACCTCTTGCATATTCAGCACCGCTCGGACGGTTTCCTCCGGTGTGTTACTGGCATCACACAGAGCTTTTAAATCAGCTGCTAACGGATCTTGCACATCAATAACGTCGCCTTTTTCGTCGACGCCAGAAACATAACGAATCCACGCAGCCAAAGCCAAACACAACAAATCAATATTGCCTTCGCCATCCAACTGAGCTTGCAGTGTTTGCAGCCAGCGCTGTGGAATTTTTTGTGATCCGTCCATCGCGATTTGCCACGTTCGGTGCTTTAAACCTGGGTTAGCAAAACGCTCGCGCAGCTCAACTTTATAGTGCTCCATATCAAAACCGGTAGGAACACTGAGCGTCTGACTTACTTCGCGATCCATAAAGGTTTGGCATAACTTGGCCAATACCGGCTCACGCATAACTTCACTAACGTAATCGAAGCCTGCCAGATAACCGCAGTAAGCCAACAGCGAGTGGCTACCGTTTAATAGGCGCAACTTCATAATTTCGTAAGCGTGAACATCATCAACCAGCAAAGCGCCGGCATCTTCCCAGGCGGGCCGCGCCGAGCAAAATTTATCTTCAATAACCCACTGACTAAACGGCTCGGCCAACACCATGCCCTCATCACGCAGGCCCAGCTTACCTTCAAGCTCTTGGCGATCGGCATCGGTGGTTGCCGGCACAATACGGTCGATCATTGTGCAGGGGAAGGTCGTGTTAGCACGAATCCAAACCGCCAGTTCAGCACTCGCTTTCTCGGCATATTGCAGTACAACTTTCTCTAGCACTTCGCCGTTGTTAGGCAAATTATCGCAACTTAGGACGGTAAAGCTATCGATACCGGCACGACGCCGTGCGTCCAACGCCGCGACAATATAACCAATAGCCGACTTAGGCGTCTCAGGGTTTACTAGATCGTGCTGGATGTCGGGGTTGTTCAGATTTAAATTGCCACTCGCAGGATCGTGACAATAGCCTTTTTCAGTAACAGTCAGGGAGACAATTTTAATTTGTGCATCGGCCATAACCGATAACAAGGCCGCGGGTGACTCCGGCCCCACCAACACCTCTTTGACTGCGCCCATCACTTGAAACTTTTCACCATCAGCACCGCGCTCGACGATGGTGTACAAACCGTCTTGTGCTGCTAGCTGGTTTTTAACCGTGGGAGAGCGCAAACTCGCCCCAATGATTTGCCAGTCGGTGGCGCCTTTGTTAAGTAGCGCCTCGGTGTACCACGCTTGGTGGGCGCGATGAAACGCGCCTATCCCCAAATGGACAATACCGGCTCGGGCGCTAGCACGGTCGTAGCTCGGGGTACTGGCAACCTGAGCCGCCGTAGCGAGCGTTTGATTATTTAAGCGTTGCATGAAAGATCCTTTAATCGAGCTTATAAGCCTGTTTAACAAGCTTGTAGGTCAAATCGATAGCGACTTCTCGGGCTTCGTCTTCTGGTAGACGATGCTCGGCCACCAAACGCGCCAAGAAATTGCAATCCATACGGCGAGCCACATCGTGGCGCGCGGGAATCGACAAAAACGCGCGAGTATCGTCGTTAAAACCAACGGTGTTATAAAAGCCGGCCGTCTCGGTGATTTGCTCGCGGAAGCGACGCATGCCCTCTGGGCTATCGTGGAACCACCAAGAGGGACCCAACTTAAGCACCGGGTAATGCCCCGCCAAAGGCGCCAGCTCGCGGCTGTATACTGTTTCGTCCAAGGTAAAGACGATAATAGACAGACGGGTGTCATTACCGTACTTATCCAGCAGGGGTTTCAACGCGTTCACATACTCTGTTTGCGACGGAATATCGGCGCCTTTATCGCGACCAAAATCGCGGAACACGTTGGGGTTGTGGTTGCGGAACGAACCGGGGTGAATTTGCATCACCAAACCATCTTCGATACTCATGCCAGCCATTTCCGTCAGCATCTGGCCACGGAATAGCTCGGCTTCCGCAGCAGAACACTGACCGGCCAATGCTTTGGCAAATAGTGCCTCACACTCGGCATGCGACAAGTCGGCGGTCGTCGCGGTGGGGTGACCGTGGTCAGTCGAGGTGGCGCCAAACGACTTGAAGTATTCGCGACGATTCATCAAGGCCGCCAAATAGCCAGCCCACTTGCTGGTATCTTCTCCTGTAATATCACCCAACTTAGCAACGTTGGCCGCAAAACCTTCAAAGTCTGGGTCGACAACCGGATCGGGTCGATACGCGGTAATCACACCACCACCCCAACCGCTTTCGCGAATCTTTTTGTGATGCCGCAAGTCATCCAATGGCGACTCTGTGGTTGCCAAATACTCGATATTAAAGTTCTCCATTAACGAGCGCGGCAAGAACTCGGGCTTTTGCAGGTAACTGTTAATGCGCTCGTAGTAAGCGTCCGCTGTATCGCCGCTTAAAACCTGATCCAGCTCGAACACTTCTTTAAATACATAATCAAGCCACATGCGTGAAGGCGTACCACGAAACGCCCAATAATGGTCGGCAAATAAGCGCCAGATTTTTTTCGGGTCTTGCTCGACGGCAATACCAGACTTACTGGGAACCCCCAGCGACGGTAGAGAAACACCCAAGCTGTACAGCATACGAAAAACATAGTGATCGGGTTTGATCAGCAAGTCCGCCGGGTTGCCAAACGGCTGATTGTCGGCAAACCAACTCGGGTCGGTATGACCATGGGGGCTGACAATTGGCAGGCCTTTAACTTCTTGATACAGTCGACGCGCAATAGCACGGGTAGTCTCGTCCGCGGGAAACAGACGATCTGGGTGTAAATTAAGTGCACTCATGATGACATTATTACCATTGTTAGGAATTTGGGCAGAAATCAGTCTGACCAGCCTTTGGGGTTTTACGCCTTAAGGTATGACCAATTTATAGTTACAAATGCGCACGCTTATGTCAATGCCACACTTACATCAAGGCGCCAATCAAAGCTCATTAAGACTGACGACTAGCAACGCCGTACAGAGCCTACAAAGCACGTTTGGCACCCCGGATAAAGGCACACACAAATGTTATGGTTTTTACGACTATAACATGATGCAACCCGAGACCACAGATGCAAAGCGCCATAGCGCCGCGACAACTTGCAAACCGGCCTGACCAATTGTAAAATTCCGCGCGAGCGATAACGTTTAAGTAACGGCCCCACAGCACGCGGTGGCCCCAAAAATAGAGAGTGTAGACACCATGGCAAAAATTGCCTGTATCGGCGAGGTTATGATTGAGCTCGCCGCCAGCGAATCGACCGCCAACGGCCGCGAAGTTAAGGCTTTGTCCTACGCCGGCGACACCTACAATACCGTGGTGACCTTAGCGCGCCTCGGCACCGATACCGCTTATGTCACCCGCCTCGGTGACGACCACTACAGCGATGCTATTATTGCGCGCCTGCAAGCCGAACAGATCGATACAAAGTCAATCGTCCACCAAGCCGGTACCGTGCCTGGGCTATACATGATTCATAACAGCCCGGATGGTGAGCGCGAGTTTTTTTACTGGCGCTCTCAGGCGCCGGCAAGACAGCTGTTTAGCCAGCAACAAGAAATCGCGATGCTCGAAGAAACCCTCAGCGATTGCGACATGATCTATCTGTCTGGCATCACCCTAGCCGTGATCAGCACGCAAGCACGCCAGCAACTGCTGGCCTTCTTGCGCCGTTTTAAAGAGCGCGGCGGCCAAGTCGCCTTTGACAGCAACTACCGCCCTCGCCTTTGGCAGACACCCGAGCAAGCACAGCAAGCCATGAGCGAGCTGCTCTCAGTCACCGATCTGGCGCTGCTCACGCTCGACGACGAAGAGTTGCTTTGGGGCGATGAAGGCGACGCTATCGAGGCCGTTAAACAGCGCTACGCCGATGACGGCATTGCCGAGATAGTCCTTAAACGCGGCGCCGAAGACGTAATTATTCTTAATGGAGACCAGCAAACTCGCGTTGTCGTCCCCAAAGTTGCCAACATCGTCGACACCACCGCCGCCGGCGACACTTTTAACGCTGGGTACTTAGCCGCGCGCAGTGCGGGTGAATCGGCAGAGGCAGCAGCGGCGCAAGCATGCCGCTGCGCGCGAGTGATTATTCAGCACCGTGGTGGCGTGATTGACCGAGAGCTTTACCTAAGCGAGCTGGAAAAAGCCAAGCCGTAAACGAGTGCTGTGAACCCACAACCAAAAAACGGCGCCGATGCGCCGTTTTTTTTGCTGCCGTTAAAGACTAACGATATTCAGTCGGTACAAAACTCAACAGCCACTCGGCCACATCCTCTGATTGACTCGGCACATCAAGTGCGCGGTACGTCGGTTTATAATCGGGATACCCCCCCACCGCGTCCTGAGAATCAATAATACGCCCGGTTTTATTGCGCACTGAGTCAATGATACGCTGATCAACCAAGTCGCGCTCCCACGGTCTTGAACCGGCATTGTTAAGCACATGCTCGTACACATTGTTTAACTGAATGGGCTGCAAACCTTGCGGCCATACCGGCGCTTTATCAAGTAGGTTTATATCACCTTGTACTTGCGCCATATCGCCCCCATTCAAGTTTAACACTTGGTTACTCTGAAGGTAGACATCGCCCTGATATGAGACCAACGCTAAATCCGAGTAAGTATCGCGACCATAAATTAACTTGTTACCGACCACCGCGACTTTAGGATTGCCGGGTTTACGTTTGTGACCATCCCACTCGTGAGCAATATACCCCAACTGCACCGCAGCATTACCAAGGTTATACATTAGGTTGTTAACCACAACGCCGGTGGCGTGGGCTTTAAAGTAGGGATTGCGCCGATCATTATGAGCAAATAGGTTACCCACCACGGCAATTTCTTGCACGTAATCGTGAATCAAAATCCCTTTCGAGTGTTTGCCCTTTTTGTGGGTCGAGTAGTCCAACGCCTCGGCAATGATAGAGTTGCTAAAAGTAACCCGGCCAGAGGTGGCACCGGGGCCCTCGTAACGCTCACCAGAGGCCGACATGTTTTCATCAACAGCCCAGCTAGTAGAGACGTGATCAATATGAACATTCCGCGCCTGGGCGCGCGAAACACCAATACCGTCAGGCTCCCAACCCGATAGCGCAGGCTTGCCATTAGTACCTGGGCGCACGGCAATGTGGCTAATACGAACGTCATGGGTGCGAACACTTAAGCCCCCGCGAATAAGCGTAATACCGGGCGCAGGTGCTGTTTCGCCCGCCAGGGTTAAAAAAGGTTCAACAATATCGATGTTTGCTCCGGCGAGGTTTATAACACCACCCACCTCAAATACAACAACTCGCTTACCAGAGTGTGCTAACGCAGCTCGTAAACTGCCGGGGCCGTCAGCGGCCAAGGTGGTGACTTTAATTACCTCCCCTCCAGATCCCGCTGTAGTATCAACACCAAAGCCTTTCACGCTGGCAAGGTTCAACGCCTGTGCGCTAAGCGCACAGAACGAAAAAATCAATAAAGTGAAAGTTCGCAACGAGCTTAAACAAAAACCAAACTGAAGCATACAAACGACCTCTTAATGACTGGGCCGCAACCGGCGCATCAAGCTTACACCATTGGGTTACCGCGTTTACAAAGCTGAATGGCAAAACCCCAGGGGTCTTTCAACATCAACAACACCGACCCATCATTAAGACGAACATCATCAACTAGCGTGCAGCCAACCTGACACAAACGCTGGGCATCGGCCTCAGGATCATCCGAAACGAATGCCAGATGCAATGTTAACGGGTTCATAGCTGGGTAATCTGGCACTTCATCCGGCGGATTGTTGTAAATTTCAATCATCACCTTATCGGTGCTATCGGCTAAAAAGTGTGTGTGTGGCGGCTTGCTAAACTTGTGCTTAACCGTAAAACCCAAATGCTCACAATACCACTCGGCCACAGCAATAGGGTCTTTAACATTAAACGCAAAATGCTCAATTCGCATCGTCACTCACCCAATCTTATTTTTCGTAAAGGCCAAAGAAAGTCGGCAAGAACTCACTAATCGCCGGAACATAAGCCACCAACATTAACACCACCACCATTGCCGCATACATCGGCATCAGCGGCTTTATCAGTTTGGCGATAGAGGTTTTGGCAATGCCGCAGCCGACAAACAACACAGCCCCCACCGGTGGCGTACACAAACCAATACAAAGATTAAGCACCATCATAATGCCAAAGTGCAGTGGCGACATGCCAAGCTCCATGGCGACAGGCAAGAAAATCGGAGTAAAGATAAGTACCGCTGGCGTCATATCCATAAAGATACCTACCAGCAACAGCACTAAGTTAATTGTCAACAGGATAATAAAGGGGTTATCACTAAGCCCCATCAAAGTAGCACTAATATTCTGCGGAATGTTCTCGTAGCTTAGCATCCAGCTCATAGCCGTGGAGGTGGCAATCAGCAGCATAACAATTGCCGTAGTCTCGACCGCTTTGACAAATATCTCGGGAAGCTCCGGCAGCTTAACCTCTTTATACACAAATACCGATAGCAGCAACGAATACAATACCGCAATAACGCTGGCCTCTGTAGCGGTAAAGAAGCCACCGACAATACCGCCAATCACCAACACTATTAGAAACAAGCTAGGGATAGCATCCAAGGATTTTTTAGCAAGCTCTTTCGCCGTTGGCACTTTACCTACCGGGTAGCCATGTTTTTTGGCGTAAACTGCACACACTGCCATCAAACTCAGCGCCACCAATATACCGGGCAAGTATCCGGCAATAAATAATGCGGCAATTGAAACACCGCCGCTGGCCAGTGAGTAAACAATTAAAATATTGCTGGGGGGAATCAAAAGACCCGTAGTCGAAGAGGCCACCGTGACTGCGGCGGTAAAATTTTTGTCGTAGCCTTCTTTTTCCATGGTGGGAATCATAAAGCCACCAATGGCCGAGGTAGCCGCCACCGCCGAGCCAGATATCGCACCAAACAAGGTACAACTAATAATATTTACAAACGCCAAACCACCGGGCAGCATACCGATAAGCACTTTAGCAAACTCAATTAACCGATGAGCAATACCGCCGCGCCCCATTAGCAAGCCAGACAGCACAAAAAAGGGAATCGCTAACAGGGCAAAGCTATTAATCCCCCCGGCCATGCGCTGAGCAACGGTCACCGCTGCGGGACCAAAATCGATGGTAAACAGCATGGCTGCAAAGGTCGCTATGCCGATACCAATAGAGATCGGGACATTCAACACAAGCAGGACCACAAAGGTCACCAGCAAGACAATAACGGACCAATCCATCTTTCTAACCTCAAATTATGTTTATCTTGTCGGGCGTTAAACCTAGAGTAACCTAACGACTTATTCGTAAAACTCGACGTGATCCGGCTCGGGGTCACCATAGAGAATCCGGTCAACGGAGAACAATACTATTAGCACGCCACTGAGGGGGATTACACTGTAAAGATAGCCGACCTTAACTTGCAGCGCGGCTGACATTTGCTCGAGATCTAACGTCAGTAGCATTAATTTGGCACCGCCGTAAATCATAATGACGCACGCAAACAAAGTGCAAACCAAGCTGATAAAAATATCCAACTTGCGCTTAGCCTTGCCTTCTAATTGTTGCGAAAGGATATCTAACCCCAAGTGTGCTTTTTTCCGGTAAGCGTAAGCAGCGCCCAGCAGACCAATCCACACCAACAAAAAGCGTGCTAGCTCTTCGGTATAGGAGCTTGGCTCTTGCAACACAAAACGCGTCGCCACCTGCCACGTTACATCCAGCACCATGATAGCCATCAGCAAGCCTAAAAAAGCGCCCAGAATTTTTTCTATAGTTGCAGTTAATTGCTTCATGAGTCAGATCTTCAATTACATGGCTTTAAAAGTTTGGATCAAGTCGTACAGCTCGGTGCCTTTATAAGATTCATGCATCGGCTCCACGCGCTCCATAAACGGCTTTTTATCCGGACGAATTACCGTGACACCTGCCGCCTCAACCGCCGCCAGCGCTTCGGCGGTAGACTCGGCCCACAGTTTGCGCTCATAAACCACCGCCTCATCCATCGCCTGCTGCAACCACTGCTGCTGCTGCGCGTTGAGGTGGTTCCAAATATAGCTTGAAATCAAAACGATATCCGGCACATAGGTGTGCTCGTTTAGCGTGTAAAACTTACTTACCTCGTAATGCTTCGAGGTATAAAAACTTGGTGGGTTGTTCTCCGCGCCGTCGACAACTCCCTGGGAAAGCGCGGTGTACAACTCTCCCCAAGAAATCGGCGTACCAGAGCCACCCAGCGCTTGCACCATACGCAGCGCCGTTTGACTTTGCTGCACACGAATTTTTAGCCCTTTGAGATCTTCTGGTGAATGCACCGGCGTATCGGTGGTATAAAAGCTGCGGCTGCCCGCATCAAAATAACCTAAACCGCGCAAGTTTACCGAGTCGCCAGAAAGCAACAGCTTCTCGCCTTCGGCACTATTCAAAACACGCCAAAAGTGCTCGTTATCGCGGAATACGTAGGGGATGTTAAATACCTTCATGGCCGGTACAAAGCCTTCCATGGGGCTTGAAGAGACTTTCGTCATGGCGAGCGAACCAATTTGCAACAGCTCCATTAGCTCGCGCTCGTCGCCCAACTGGCCGCCGGGATAGATGTCGATTTTCATTTTGCCACCCGAGATACTCTCAAGCCGATCGGACATAAACACGATCGCTTTGTGTACCGGGTGGGTTTGATCAAGACTGTGAGCCATTTTTAGCGTTTTAACGTCCGCCTCTTTGCCGCAAGCGGCGACCACAACACACACAGCCAATAATAATAGAGATTTAATACAGCTCTTACCCATCTCACATCTCACAGGTTTTTATATTTATTTACGTAGGCTCCGAATCATACAGGGTATAAAAAGAGCGGGCTATCAGAATAGAGTCAAAGGGACAACAAGTGCGCCCTAGCCACCTCTGAGTCACCCGCACAACCTAAGCAGAGACTTAGGAGAGCCACATTAATTGGTTAAGCCGATAGTTATTCACCGCCAACTAACGCACGACTAGACCATCAGCGCGATAGACAAAAGGCGGGACACAAACAACCTGCCTGACCAATTGTGGTGATAGTTACATATTGGACTACCAAAAACAAGGGGTGGCTGACCACTTTTTACCGCACGCGATGACAATCCACGCTCGCGAAGAGGCGCGCTAAGCAAAAGTTGGCGCTAAAGGCTCGGAATACCTAAAAAAAGATATGAAATAGAGAGGAAAAAAAACGGGCCAACAAGTGGCCCGTAAAAGTGCACGCTATCGTACTAACAACAAAGTTGCCCATGTAAGAGCGTCATGCTGCGCCTTCAGGCTCGACTATTAATCGTCAGGCGATGCCCATATCGCCAGCCCTAGACTACGGCAACCTCAACAAAGGTGTCGTTACCGTTAACGATAACACTACCGAACCAAAGAGAAGCCGTCAACAGATTTTTTAAAAATAAGGGATTTGGTCCGTCCAGAAAAGGCTTGGGTCGCGAGACCCAAACAGGACGGGCTTATTCACCTACTGTTGAGCTACGCACTACGATTGAGTGCGGCAGAATATCTCGCTTGTTGAGTTTAATCCCAAGCAAGCTATCCGCTCTAATGGCCTCGATAAGGAGATCCACCGAATCTGTCGACATCTGATCGATAGGTTGTTTAACAGTGGTTAATTGCGGCCATATGGAGCGCGCAATGGCGGTGTCATCAAAGCCTGCCACAGCAATGTCTTCGGGCACACGCAGGCCACGGCGATGAACCGTGGCTATCACGGCGCTGGCCATATCATCGTTACTGGCAAAAATAGCACTAACCGGCTCACCCGAGTCCAAAATCTCTTCACATGCGGTCATCCCGCCGGCAAAGTTAAAATCCCCTTCGGTTACCAGCGCCTCATTGATGGCTAAGCCATGGCTCGCAAGGGCATCGCAAAAGCCCCGGTAGCGGGTAGCGGCAACACCCTGATGGCAGTCACCTTTAATAAACCCGATATTTTTATGGCCGGCATCAATCAGGTGCTCGGTCATTTCGTAGGTCGCCTGATAATCGTCAATGGAGACAAACGCAGAGCGATCAAGCTCTAAACCTGGCCCCACTCGCACGTAGCGCACATTGGCATCTTCCAATGCATCCAGCAAAGGCAAAAACTCACACAGCGGTGGTGGTAGGATCACACCGTCCAGCATATAGCGGCTGGTAAGCTCGCTAACAGTCTCTTCGACGTTATCGGCACCGTAGGTACAGGACTCTAGCACGAGATGGTAACCAAGCTCGTTACAGCGTTGGAGCACGCCAATCAGGTACTGACTGATGTAGCTGCCTAGAGAGTTATCGTAGAAAAAACCCAGCAGGTACGACTGCGAGCCAGACAAGCTACGCGCCGAGACATTGAGTCGATAGTTCAGGGCATCCACAGCCTCCATCACTCGATCGTGTGTCGACTCGGACACTTTATCGTTGTTGAGCACTCTAGACACTGTCATGATTGAAACGCCTGCACGACTGGCGACGTCCTTCATGGTGACTTTTTTCGCTTTTCCGGTCCGCTCTCTGGTACTCATTAATCCACTTATCCAACCGTAGGTGACTGTCCGGTGCAGAACCGCTTTAGGCATCGCATTGGCGAGTTTTCCTGAATGGTCAACCCCAATGCCCCACCCTACTTTTCTGCGAAGGGCTTCTTGATACCATAAATACAAAAAAAACGCCACGAGGGCGTTTTTTTTGTGCGATCAACAAGCAAAATATTACTCGATGATTTTGGCAACCACACCGGCACCAACGGTACGTCCACCTTCGCGAATCGCAAAGCGCAGACCGTCTTCCATGGCTACTGGGTGAATCAGGGTAACACTCATTTGAATGTTATCGCCTGGCATTACCATCTCAACGCCTTCTGGCAACTCACAAGCGCCGGTTACGTCGGTTGTACGGAAGTAGAACTGTGGACGGTAGCCTTTAAAGAAAGGCGTGTGACGACCACCTTCGTCTTTCGACAAAACGTACACTTCGGCTTCAAACTTGGCGTGCGGCTTAACAGAACCTGGCTTGGCCAACACTTGACCGCGCTCGATCTCGTCACGCTTAGTACCACGCAGCAGAACACCTACGTTCTCACCCGCACGGCCTTCGTCCAGCATTTTGCGGAACATCTCAACACCGGTACAGGTGGTTTTGGTGGTGTCTTTAATGCCGACAACTTCAAGGTCATCACCAACATTAACGATACCGCGCTCAACACGACCGGTAACAACCGTACCACGACCTGAGATGGAGAATACGTCTTCCACTGGCATCAGGAACGGCTGATCGATCGCACGCTCTGGCTCTGGGATGTAAGAGTCCAGGCTTTCTACCAGCTTCTTAACAGCGGTAGTACCCAGCTCGTTGTCGTCTTCACCGTTCAGAGCCATCAAGGCAGAACCTGGGATGATCGGAGTGTCGTCACCTGGGAAGTCGTAGGCGTCAAGCAGCTCACGCAGTTCCATCTCGACCAATTCCAGCATTTCGTTGTACTCTTCAGTGCCAACGCCGCCGCAATCTTCCGCCAACAGGTCTGCTTTGTTCAGGAACACAACAATAAAAGGTACACCAACCTGACGAGACAGCAGGATGTGCTCGCGGGTTTGTGGCATTGGGCCATCGGTAGCGCCACACACCAAAATCGCGCCATCCATCTGGGCAGCACCGGTGATCATGTTTTTAACGTAGTCGGCGTGACCGGGGCAATCCACGTGAGCGTAGTGACGCTCTGGTGAGTCGTACTCAACGTGTGAGGTGGCGATGGTGATACCGCGCTCACGCTCTTCCGGTGCGTTATCAATACCGTCAAACGCCATTGCTGAACCGCTACCCCATACTTCCGCACATACGCGGGTCAGAGCTGCTGTCAGAGTGGTTTTGCCGTGGTCAACGTGACCGATGGTGCCCACATTGACGTGGGGTTTATTACGTTCAAATTTCTCTTTAGCCACTTTACTATCCTCTAAAATGAATCAATCAGAATCAATTATTCACTTACCCGCCGTTTACTTGCATGACAGCATCGGTAACATTTTTTGGCGCTTCGACATAACCCAAAAACTCCATGCTATAAGTAGCACGACCTTGGGTTGCGGAGCGCAGATCGGTTGCGTAACCAAACATCTCGGCCAGCGGCACTTCGGCATTAACAACCTTACCCATGGAGCTTTCATCCATGCCCTGGATGACACCGCGACGGCGATTTAAGTCGCCGACAACGTCACCCATATTTGCTTCGGGGGTTACCACTTCAACCTTCATCATCGGCTCAAGCAATACCGCGCCACCATCTTGGGCCAACTTTTTAGTCGCCATAGAGGCAGCAATTTTAAAGGCCATTTCATTGGAGTCCACATCGTGGAACGAACCGTCGTACAAGGTTGCCTTTAAACCCAACAGCGGGTACCCAGCCAGAACACCGTTTTGCATCTGCTCTTCGATGCCCTTACTAACGGCCGGAATATATTCTTTGGGGACCGAGCCGCCAACAATTTCGTTTACAAAAACGAGACCTTCGGCATTGTCGTCATCCGCTGGCTCAAACTTAATCCACACATGACCGTACTGACCGCGCCCGCCAGACTGACGAACAAACTTGCCTTCGATCTCACAAGTGTTGGAAATACGTTCACGATACGCCACTTGCGGCTTACCGATATTCGCCTCGACATTAAACTCACGACGCATGCGGTCAACAATAATGTCTAGGTGTAGCTCACCCATGCCACCAATAATGGTTTGGCCGGTTTCTTCATCGGTCTTAACACTAAACGACGGGTCTTCTTGCGCCAACTTGCCCAACGCCACACCCATTTTTTCTTGGTCCGCTTGGCTTTTGGGCTCCACTGCCACGTGGATAACGGGCTCGGGAAACTCCATTCGCTCTAGCGTGATAATACTTTTAGGCGAACACAAAGTATCCCCCGTCGTAACATCTTTAAAGCCAATGCCAGCCGCGATATCACCTGCGAGAACTTCTTTAATTTCCTGGCGATCGTTCGCGTGCATTTGCACCATGCGGCCGACACGCTCTTTTTTACTTTTAACCGGATTAAAAACGGTATCGCCGGTACTTAAAGTGCCGGAGTATACCCTGAAGAAGGTTAAGGTTCCGACAAAGGGGTCGGTGGCTATTTTAAAGGCAAGTGCCGCGAAGGGGGCGTTGTCGTCGGCCTCGCGGGCTTCGACGGTTTCGCCATCGTCTAGCACACCCTCAATAGCGTGCACCTGATTAGGCGCTGGCAGGTACTCGACCACTGCATCCAATACAGCTTGCACACCTTTGTTTTTAAATGCCGAACCACCCAGCACAGGGACAATCTCATTGGCCAGCGTGCGTTTGCGCAGCGCGGCTTTAATCTCTTCCTCAGAGAGCTCTTCGCCCTCTAAGTATTTGTTCATTAAATCATCATCGGCCTCGGCCGCAGCCTCAACCAAATACTCACGCATCTCGTCGCAAGTGGCCTGCAGCTCCTCTGGGATATCGGCATAATCAAAGGTCATCCCTTGATCATCTGGATTCCACAGGATCGCCTGCATTTTTACCAGGTCAACAACCCCTTTAAACTCGTCTTCCGAGCCAATGGTCATCTGCAAGGGCACAGCGTTAGCGCCAAGGCGGTCGCGCAGCTGCTCAACCACTCTCATATAGTTAGCGCCAGTGCGATCCATCTTATTGACGAACACCAAACGCGGCACATGGTACTTATTAGCTTGACGCCAAACAGTCTCGGTTTGCGGCTGCACACCAGACGAGCCGCACAACACCACAACAGTACCGTCGAGTACGCGCAAAGAGCGCTCTACTTCAATGGTGAAGTCAACGTGTCCCGGGGTGTCAATAATATTGATGCGGTGCTCATCAAACTGCTTACGCATACCACTCCAAAAAGTGGTAACCGCCGCGGAGGTAATGGTGATTCCACGCTCTTGCTCTTGCGCCATCCAATCGGTGGTCGCCGCGCCGTCGTGTACTTCACCAATCTTGTGGGATAAACCCGTATAGAAGAGAACGCGCTCGGTGGTCGTTGTTTTGCCAGCATCCACATGCGCACAAATACCGATGTTGCGGTAGCGTGCAATTGGAGTTTTACGTGCCACGGCTGCAGTCCCCGATGTTTGATTCTCAAATAGTAAAAGGCAGCCATAACAGCTGCCTTTCGTTTCTCACCGTTTGCAAACTTAGAAACGGAAGTGAGAGAACGCTTTGTTGGCCTCGGCCATACGGTGTACATCTTCACGCTTTTTAACCGCAGAACCTTTATTCTGCGAAGCGTCAATCAGCTCACCAGCCAGACGCTGAGGCATAGACTTCTCGCCCCGGCCACGTGAGTAATCCACCAACCAGCGCATTGCCAGTGCCGAGCGACGTGCTGGACGCACCTCAACAGGCACTTGGTAGGTAGCACCACCCACACGGCGAGATTTAACCTCGACCAGTGGAGCAATGTTATCCAGTGCTTCATCGAACACTTCGATAGGATCGCGGTTAAGCTTTTCTTTCACAATGTCCATAGCGCCGTACACGATGCTCTCGGCAACGGCTTTTTTACCACTGATCATCACGTGGTTCATGAACTTTGCCAGAGTAACATTGCCGTATTTGGGATCCGGCAAGATCTCGCGTTTCGCGACAACTCTTCTTCTTGGCATTTTAATAGCCTCTCTTCAGGATTTGTCTAAGACGACTTCCACTTTAGTGGTCTGCGCTTAGCCTTACTCGGTTCTACACCGAAAACGTATGTCTTGAGTCAGCGCGAAGCTTACTTAGGACGTTTGGTACCGTACTTAGAACGACCCTGCTTACGGTTGTTAACACCGGCTGTATCCAGTGAACCGCGAACAGTGTGGTAGCGCACACCAGGCAAATCTTTTACACGACCGCCACGAATGAGTACTACGCTGTGCTCTTGCAAGTTGTGCCCTTCACCACCAATGTAGGAGGTCACCTCAAAACCGTTGGTCAGACGAACACGACATACTTTACGCAGTGCTGAGTTCGGCTTCTTCGGTGTAGTGGTGTAAACGCGGGTACATACGCCACGTTTTTGCGGGTTAGCTTGTAGAGCAGGAACGTCGCTCTTTTGAACCTTACGTTTTCTCGGCTTACGAACCAACTGGTTGATCGTTGCCATGAAAATAAACTCCACAGATATATAAACGCCTCAAATGAGGCTCGTTAATAGAGGATGACTTTACCATCCCCCCACTTCAAAGAAAGTGGGTGGCGCATTGTAATGACGCCACCCACTCTCGTCAAGGCGGAATTGAGCAAAAATCACTCTACCGGGCCAACAGCCCGGCCCGCCCTGTTGGCCCCGCGGGGCCAATCTTACTCGCTGCTAGACTTTAGAGCCTCGGTCAATGCCGCTTCGACATCTTCGGCACTAACACCTGTTTCAGCCAGCTCGATCTGCTCATCACGCACACGCTTGCGTTCAGCATGGTAAGCAAGACCAGTACCGGCCGGAATAAGGCGCCCAACAACAACGTTCTCTTTCAGGCCGCGCAGACCATCTCGCTTACCGGTAACAGCCGCTTCCGTCAGCACACGGGTCGTTTCCTGGAAGGAGGCCGCCGAGATAAACGACTCAGTCGCCAACGACGCTTTGGTAATACCCAGCAACTGACGCTCAAAACGTGCAGGCTGTTTATCTTCAGCGCGCAAACGCTCGTTCTCAATCAGCACATTGGTGTATTCCACCTGCTCACCTTTTACGAAGCTCGAGTCACCCATTCCGGTAATCTCAACTTTGCGCAGCATCTGACGAACGATCGTTTCGATATGCTTATCGTTGATCTTTACGCCCTGTAAGCGGTAAACGTCCTGAATCTCATTAGTGATATAGCTCGCCAGAGCCTCAACACCTTTAAGACGCAAAATATCATGCGGGTTACTCGGGCCATCAGAGACAACCTCACCCTTCACGACTTGCTCACCCTCAAACACAGTCAACTGACGATGCTTAGGAATCAGCACTTCGTAATGAGTCGAGCCATCGTCCAGCGGCTGACCATCGCTAGGGGTAATCACCAAACGACGCTTGCCTTTGGTCTCTTTACCGAAGGTTACCGTACCCGATATCTCCGCCAAAATTGACGGCTCTTTCGGTTTGCGCGCTTCAAACAGGTCGGCTACCCGAGGTAGACCACCGGTAATATCGCGGGTCTTAGAGCCCTCTTGCGGGATACGCGCCAGTACGTCACCAACCTCAATGTCATCATTATCATTGATGCTCAAGATCGCGTGCGCGGGTAGCAAGTAGTGGGCCGGCATCGTGGTGTTCGGCAGACACAGGTCATTGCCATTAGCGTCGGTCAAGGTAATCGCAGGACGCATGTCCTTACCAGCCGACGGCCGCTCTGACGGGTCCATTACCTCGATCGATGAAAGGCCAGTCAGTTCGTCAGTTTGACGACGTACCGACAGGTTGTCCTCCATACCGGAGCAGTTAACTTTACCCGCCACCTCGGTCACGATGGGGTGAGTGTGCGGATCCCATTTGGCGATTACTTGGCCGCCTTCGACATGCTCGCCATCTTTAACAGAAATAACAGCGCCGTAAGGAATCTTATAGCGCTCGCGCTCACTGCCCGCGGCATCAGCCACAGCCAACTCACCAGAGCGAGACACTGCAACCAAATTACCGGCCTTGTTCGTCACAACTTTAATGTTGATCAGACGCACGGTACCTTCTTGCTTAACCTGTACGTTATCGGCAGCAGAGGCACGCGATGCCGCACCACCGATGTGGAAGGTACGCATAGTCAGCTGGGTACCCGGCTCACCAATAGACTGCGCGGCGATAACACCGACAGACTCACCGATGTTGGCACGGTGACCACGAGCCAAGTCACGACCGTAGCACATAGAGCAAATACCGGTGCGCGCATCACAGGTGATCGGCGAGCGCACCAGCACTTCATCGATACCCATGCCTTCAACGCGATCAACCCAAGCCTCATCAATCATAGTGCCAGCAGACACCAAAATTTCATCGCTGCCAGGACGGACTACGTCGCGCGCAACAATACGACCAAGGATACGATCGCCTAGCGATTCGATTACGTCGCCGCCTTCAATCACAGGCGCCATTTCCAGGCCTTCGTCGGTACCACAGTCGATGTGGGTCACAACCAAGTCTTGCGCAACATCCACCAGGCGACGGGTTAAGTAACCGGAGTTAGCGGTTTTCAGTGCGGTATCAGCCAAACCTTTACGCGCACCGTGCGTCGAAATAAAGTACTGACCAACGTTCAGACCTTCACGGAAGTTCGCCGTAATCGGCGCTTCAATAATAGAGCCATCCGGTTTTGCCATCAGACCACGCATACCCGCCAACTGACGAATCTGCGCTGGGCTACCACGAGCGCCGGAATCAGCGTACATATAAACCGAGTTGAACGAGGTTTGTTGCTCTTCTTCGCCGTCGCGGTTAATCACGCTTTCAAAGCTGATACCGTCCATCATCGATTTGGCGACCAGATCGTTCGCACGCGACCAGATATCAATAACTTTGTTGTACTTCTCACCCTGGGTTACCAGACCAGAAGCAAACTGGCTTTCAATTTCTTTTACTTCGCCTTCGGCGCGAGCAACAATTTCGTACTTTTCATCGGGGATAGCAAAATCATTCACACCGATAGACGAGCCAGACTTAGTTGAGAAGTCGTAACCCATGTACATCAGCTGATCGGCAAAAATAACCGTCGACTTAAGGCCAACCACACGGTAACAGTGGTTGATAACCGCCGAGATAGCCTTTTTAACCATTGGGCGATCAACCATCTCGAAGGGAATACCTTCGGGCACAATATCCCACAACAACATACGACCAACGGTGGTATCGACGATGCGAACATCGTCATGCTTCTCACCTTCGGTTCCGATAATGGTTTCGTGGATGCGCACTTTAATACGCGCTTGCAGCTCTACCTGCTTACCATAATAAGCACGGGAAACTTCTTCGATATCGGCAAATACCATGCCTTCACCCTGAGCATTAATACGCTCACGAGTCATCCAGTAAAGCCCCAACACCACGTCTTGCGACGGTACGATAATTGGCTCACCAGAGGCAGGCGACAGGATATTGTTGGTCGACATCATTAGCGCGCGAGCTTCGAGCTGCGCTTCCAGAGTCAGCGGAACGTGAACCGCCATCTGGTCACCGTCAAAGTCGGCGTTATAGGCGGCACAAACCAGCGGGTGCAACTGAATCGCTTTACCTTCAATCAGGACCGGCTCAAACGCCTGGATACCCAAACGGTGAAGGGTCGGTGCGCGGTTCAGCAGTACCGGGTGCTCACGAATCACTTCGTCGAGAATATCCCAAACGACCGCCTCTTCGCGCTCAACCATTTTCTTAGCGGCTTTAATTGTCGTGGCCAGACCACGCAACTCAAGCTTGCTAAAGATAAAAGGCTTAAACAGCTCAAGAGCCATCTTTTTAGGCAAGCCACACTGGTGCAAACGCAGAGTTGGACCAACCACAATCACCGAACGGCCAGAGTAGTCGACACGTTTACCCAACAGGTTCTGACGGAAACGACCCTGCTTACCTTTGATCATGTCAGCCAAAGATTTTAGCGGGCGCTTGTTAGAGCCGGTAATCGCACGGCCGCGACGGCCGTTATCCAACAAGGCGTCGACCGACTCTTGCAGCATACGCTTTTCGTTGCGCACAATAATATCCGGCGCATTCAGATCGAGCAGACGCTTCAAGCGGTTGTTACGGTTGATCACTCGGCGATACAAATCGTTCAGATCTGAGGTCGCAAAGCGGCCGCCGTCCAGCGGCACCAACGGGCGCAAATCCGGCGGCAACACAGGCAGCACTTCCATTACCATCCACTCTGGATCATTACCAGAGAAGTGGAAAGCCTCAAGCAACTTCAGACGCTTAGAGAACTTTTTAATTTTAGTTTCCGAGTTGGTGTTCGGAATCTCTTCGCGCAAAAACTGAATCTCTTCTTCGAGATTAATCGCTGACATTAAGTTCTTGATCGCCTCAGCACCCATCAGTGCTTCGAATTCGTCGCCGAACTCTTCCATCGATTCAAAATACTGTTCGTCAGTCAGCAATTGCCCACGCTCAAGCGTGGTCATGCCCGGATCGGTCACGACATATGACTCGAAGTACAACACGCGCTCGATATCGCGCAGCGTCATATCCAGCAGCAAGCCGATACGGCTTGGCAGCGACTTCAAAAACCAAATGTGAGCAACGGGGCTTGCCAGCTCGATATGGCCCATACGCTCACGGCGCACTTTAGCCAACGTCACTTCAACGCCACATTTTTCACAAATAATGCCGCGGTGCTTCATGCGCTTATACTTGCCGCACAAACATTCGTAGTCTTTTACCGGGCCAAAAATTTTGGCACAGAACAGGCCTTCGCGCTCAGGCTTGAAGGTCCGGTAGTTAATGGTCTCAGGCTTTTTAACTTCGCCAAAAGACCAAGAGCGAATCATTTCTGGTGATGCCAGACCGATACGGATCGCATCGAATTCTTCGACTTGTCCCTGGGACTTGAGCAGATTAAGTAAGTCTTTCAAGGCACTTCCTCCAGTGGGCTCCAGTAAGTGCAATTTGCACAATGAGCGGGGGCCTAACCCCCGCGCTTACCGATTGTGTATCAGACGGACGATTACTCGTCTTGTTCCAGTTCCATATTGATGCCAAGGGCGCGAATCTCTTTAACCAATACGTTAAAGGACTCAGGCATGCCTGGCTCCATACGGTGATCACCGTCAACAATGTTTTTGTACATTTTGGTGCGCCCTGCTACGTCATCCGACTTAACAGTCAGCATTTCCTGCAAGGTGTAGGCGGCGCCGTATGCTTCCAGAGCCCAGACCTCCATCTCACCGAAACGCTGTCCACCAAACTGCGCCTTACCACCCAACGGTTGCTGAGTAACCAGACTATAAGAACCAGTCGAACGTGCGTGCATCTTGTCGTCAACCAAGTGGTTCAACTTCAACATGTACATGTAACCTACGGTTACCGGACGCTGGAACGCATCCCCGGAACGACCGTCAAACAACTGCATCTGACCGGAGTCTGGGATATCTGCCAAACGCAGCAGTGCTTTGATTTCGTGCTCTTTCGCACCGTCAAACACTGGGGTCGCCATTGGCACACCGCCACGCAAGTTGTTAGCAAGATCCATAACTTCGCTATCGCTGAAGCTTGCCAAATCTTCCTTGGCAAACACATCACCGGTCTCGTTATAGATTTCTTCCAAAAAGCCGCGAACTTCATTAACCGCTTTCTGTTCACGAATCATCTCGTTAACTTTGACGCCGAGACCTTTCGCTGCCATGCCTAAGTGAGTTTCCAAAATCTGACCCACGTTCATCCGCGATGGCACACCGAGAGGGTTAAGCACGACATCTACCGGCTCGCCGTTAGCGTCGTAAGGCATATCTTCGATCGGCATAATCACCGAGATAACACCCTTGTTACCGTGACGGCCGGCCATTTTATCGCCTGGCTGAATACGACGTTTAATCGCCAGATAAACCTTAACGATCTTCAGGACGCCCGGAGCCAAATCATCACCGGTAGACAACTTGCGCTTCTTGTCGTCAAAACGCTCATCGAGGTTTTTACGACACTCAGCCAAACGTTCTTCCGCCAAGTCGATCTGCTCGTTAAGCGCATCATCAGAAACACGCAACTTAAACCACTGCTCGGTATCAAGAGTGTCGAGTACCTCGTCGGTAAGCACATCGCCTTTCTTAACGCCTTTACCAGCGGCGACTTTCTCGCCACGGATAACAGAGCGCAAACGATCGAGCGTGGCCGCCTCCATAATGCGAAACTCTTCGTTCAAGTCTTTACGCACTTCATCTAACTGAGTTTTCTCAATTTCGAGTGAGCGCTGATCTTTCTCAAGACCGTCACGGGTAAAGACTTGCACGTCAATCACGGTACCTTTAGTACTTGACGGTACACGCAAAGAGGTATCTTTAACGTCAGACGCTTTTTCACCAAAGATGGCGCGCAGCAGCTTCTCTTCTGGGGTGAGCTGGGTTTCACCTTTAGGGGTAACCTTACCCACCAAGATATCGCCGCCACCGACTTCAGCACCGATATAAACGATACCTGAGTCATCCAGCTTGTTTAGAGCATTCTCGCCAACGTTAGGGATATCAGACGTAATCTCTTCGCTACCAAGCTTAGTATCACGAGCAATACAGGTCAGCTCTTGAATGTGAATGGTAGTAAAGCGATCCTCTTGTACCACACGCTCAGAAACAAGAATCGAATCTTCAAAGTTATAACCGTTCCAGGGCATAAACGCGATGCGCATGTTCTGCCCCAGCGCCAGCTCGCCCATATCAACCGAGGGGCCATCCGCCAGGATGTCGCCGCGCTGGACGATATCGCCCACATTGACGATGGAGCGCTGGTTAATACAGGTGTTCTGGTTCGAACGGGTATATTTGATCAAGTTGTAAATATCAACACCAGCGTCGCCGGCTTCAACTTCATCACTGTGTACCTTAACTACGATGCGGCCTGCGTCTACACGATCAATCACACCACCGTGTTTAGCCACCACACACACACCGGAGTCGGACGCCACATTGCGCTCCATGCCGGTACCCACCAGAGGCTTTTCGGCCTTCAACGTTGGTACAGCCTGACGCTGCATGTTCGAACCCATCAGGGCGCGGTTCGCATCATCGTGCTCAAGGAACGGAATCAGTGACGCCGCAACCGACACTACCTGACGCGGCGAGACATCCATCAACTCAACTTCCGCAGGGCTCTTCAAGGTGAAGTCGCTGCGGTGGCGTACCGACACCAAGTCTTCGATCAGTCTGCCGTTTTCATCCAGCTTGGCCGACGCCTGAGCGATAACAAACTCTGCTTCGTTAATGGCCGAGAGGAACTCGATATCATCGGTGACTTGACCGTCTTTGACGCGACGGTAAGGAGTCTCCAGAAAGCCATAGCTGTTAGTACGAGAGTAAGTCGCCAGCGAGTTAATCAGACCAATGTTTGGGCCTTCAGGGGTTTCGATTGGACAAACACGACCATAGTGAGTCGGGTGTACGTCACGAACCTCAAAACCGGCGCGCTCACGAGTCAAACCGCCTGGCCCCAAGGCCGAAACGCGACGTTTGTGAGTCACCTCAGAAAGCGGGTTGTTTTGGTCCATAAACTGCGACAACTGCGACGAGCCAAAGAACTCTTTAATTGCAGCGGCAACGGGCTTGGCATTAATCAAGTCCTGCGGCATCAAACCTTCAGACTCCGCCATGGACAAACGCTCTTTAACAGCGCGTTCAACACGAACCAGACCAACACGGAATTGGTTTTCGGCCATCTCACCCACAGAGCGAATGCGACGGTTACCCAAGTGGTCGATATCATCCACCACGCCGACACCGTTACGGATGTCGATAAGGGTCTTCATAACGTCGACGATGTCTTCGTTAGACAAAACGCCTTCGCCGAACTCTTCTTCACGACCTAAGCGACGGTTAAACTTCATCCGGCCAACAGCCGACAAGTCGTAACGCTCTTGGGTAAAGAACAAATTGTTAAACAGAGCTTCGGCCGACTCTTTTGTCGGCGGCTCACCTGGGCGCATCATGCGGTAAATTTCTACCAGCGCTTCCAGCTGCGTGCGAGTTGGGTCAGCGCGCAATGTCTCAGAAACAAACGGGCCACAGTCCAGCTCGTTGGTATACAAGGTCTCGATGGTGTTAACACCAGCCTTGCCCAATATTTCTAACGAGTCGACAGAGATTTCAGTATTACACTCAAGCAATACTTCACCGGTCTCGGAGTCGATAATATCTTTTGCCAGTGCGCGGCCCAGCAGGTAGTCCGCAGGTACGGCCATCTCATCAACGCCGGCTTTTTCTAGCTGGCGGATGTGGCGCGCGGTAATGCGGCGGCCTTCTTCAACCAGCACTTTGCCTTTCTTATCTTTAATATCAAACGTGGCAACATCACCACGCAGACGCGACGGCACAACCTTAAAGGTAAACTGACCATCGTCACCTAAGGTAAAAGAGCTCGTCTCAAAGAACATGTCGAGCATCTCTTGCGAGCTAAAGCCCAGCGCGCGCAACAAGATCGAGGCCGGCAGCTTGCGGCGGCGATCAATACGCACAAACACAAGATCTTTGGGATCAAATTCAAAATCGAGCCAAGAGCCACGGTAAGGAATAATCCGCGCGCTATACAGCAACTTGCCAGACGAATGGGTTTTGCCTTTATCATGATCGAAAAAGACACCAGGCGAGCGGTGCAACTGAGAAACAATAACGCGCTCAGTACCATTGATAACAAAGGTACCGTTTTCAGTCATGAGCGGAATTTCGCCCATATACACTTCTTGTTCTTTAATATCTTTAATCGCTTTGTTCGCTGAATCCTTATCGTAGATAATCAGTCGAACTTTTACTCGCAATGGTGCAGAGTAAGTTACACCACGCAAAATACATTCGTTAACATCAAAGGAAGGCTTGCCCAGTATGTAACTCACATACTCAAGCGCCGCATTGCCAGAGTAGCTGACAATTGGGAATACAGAGCGGAAGGCAGCGTGTAGCCCTACGTCAAAACGCTCTTCACCAGACGCATCGGCCTGGGTAAATTTTCTGTAAGAATCCAGCTGAATCGCCAATAGATAAGGGACATCCATGACGTGTGGCAGTTTGCCAAAGTCCTTGCGGATACGTTTTTTCTCAGTATATGAGTAAGCCATCTGTATTCCCCAGCTTGTTCACGGATCGGGCGGTAAAGCCTCTGAAACGCCGCAGCGTTTCGCTAAACTATCCTGGCTGTTAGCGGACCGGTAAACTCGGTGCTCAACAGCCGTTGGTAGCCTTGTAGCTACCCGGCCAAATTAACGGCCGAAAACGGAAAAAGGCTGGCGGGAAAACCCGCCAGCCTGACGCCTAACCACTTGTGTCAGACGTAGTGCGCGCAAGCGAGCTTACTTAAGCTCACCTGTGGCACCAGCTTCTTCCAGCTTAGCCAGAGCAGCTTGAGCGTCTTCTTTAGAAACACCTTCTTTAATCGCTTTAGGCGCTTCTTCAACCATAGCTTTGGCTTCTTTCAAACCAAGACCGGTGATTTCACGAACCGCCTTAATGGCGTTAACTTTCTTCTCACCAGCACCGGTGATGATAACGTCAAACTCGGTTTGCTCTTCAGCCGCACCGCCAGCGTCGCCAGCAGGACCCGCAACAACAGCTGCAGCCGCTGATACGCCGAATTTTTCTTCCATTGCAGAAACCAGTTCCACAACATCTTTTACTGACATCTCAGCAATCGCTTCGATGATATCTTCTTTAGAAACAGACATTTTCAATTTCCCATCTGTGTTGAGCCAAAGGCTCAATTAAACGTTGAGTAAGCAGCTTATTAAGCAGCTTCCTGTTCTTTGCTGTCGCCAACGGCCGCCAAAGTGCGAACCAATTTGCCAGCAGAAGCTTCTTTCATCACGCTCATCAGCTTAGCCAAGGCTTCGTCGTAAGTCGGCAAGGTTGCCAACATTGCAACGTCAACCAACTCACCTTCAAAGGCGGCAGACTTAAGCTCAAGATTGCTATCTACTTTGGCGTGTTCACGCAAAATGCGCGCACCAGCACCGGGGTGATCAGTAGAGAATGCAATCAAGGTAGGACCGCTAAAACTTTCGAGCAAACACTCGTAGTCGGTCCCTTCAACAGCGCGACGGGCCAGTGTGTTACGAACGACTTTCAACCAAACGCCGTTCTCACGAGCCTCTTTACGCAGGGCAGTCATTTTGTCTACAGTTACGCCACGTGAATCGGCAACAACCGCTGACAGAGCGCCCTTCGCAGCTTCCTGGACTTCAGCGACAATCGCTTTCTTACCTTCAAGTCCTAATGCCACGGGATTTCTCCTGGGTTTGACAGTCAATGACCGTCGTTTTTCTTAACTACCACAAGGTAAACATCACCTTGTGGTCATGAATCGGTGAATTCATTCGGCCAAGCCGAAGAGGGTCCACCGTCTGCGTAGGCTGAGGTATTAAGACCGGCCTCTTTGTGACGACAAGTCGCCTACGGTCTTTGACGGCCTGCGCAAGCGCAGACCCCAAAGTACGTTCTGGCGTTATACCGCCAGTGAAGACATATCGATTGCCAAGCCCGGACCCATGGTCGTGCTCAGTGCGATTTTCTTCAAATAAACACCTTTAGCGGTAGCTGGCTTCGACTTTTTCAAGTCGTTCAGCAGCGCTTCAAGGTTTTCTTGAATTGCATTTGCCTCAAAAGACAATTTGCCGATACCACCATGAATAATGCCACCTTTATCAGCGCGGTAACGCACCTGACCGGCTTTAGCATTTTTAACAGCATTGGCAACGTCTGGAGTTACAGTGCCAGTTTTTGGGTTTGGCATCAGGCCGCGGGGACCTAGGATTTGACCCAACTGCCCCACTACACGCATGGCATCTGGAGACGCGATAACTACGTCAAAATCCATTTTGCCCGCTTTTACGTCAGCAGCCAGTTCATCCATACCAACCAAATCAGCACCAGCTTCTTTTGCCGCATCGGCGTTAGGGCCTTGCGCAAAAACAGCCACACGAACGTCTTTACCAGAACCGTTAGGCAGAGTCGTCGCACCACGTACAGACTGATCTGATTTACGTGGATCGATACCGAGGTTTACGGCAACGTCGATGGTTTCAGCGAACTTAACGCTAGAAATTTCTTTCAGCAGACTTACGGCATCCGCTACGCTGTAAAGCTTGGTGCGATCAATTTTTTCGGCGATAGCGCGCTGACGCTTAGATAATTTAGCCATGTTACACACCCTCCACATCAATACCCATTGAACGGGCAGACCCGGCAATGATACGCACTGCAGCGTCCATATCGGCCGCCGTCAGGTCAGGCTCTTTGGTGGTCGCAATCTCTTCAAGCTGAGCGCGAGTCACTTTGCCGACTTTCTTAGTGTTAGGGTTGCTAGAGCCAGACTTCACGCCCACTGCTTTTTTCAGCAGGTAAGAAGCTGGTGGAGTTTTCATGCTGAAGGTAAAACTGCGATCGCTGTATACGCTAATCACAACTGGAACTGGCGCGCCAGCTTCCATACCTTGAGTCTGAGCGTTAAACGCCTTACAGAACTCCATGATGTTTACACCGTGCTGACCCAATGCTGGACCAACCGGTGGACTTGGATTCGCTTTACCTGCACCAACTTGTAATTTGATGTAGGCTGTTACTTTCTTAGCCATACCACTCTCCAAAAATGGGTAGTTAACGCCTCAAGGCAATTTGCACCGCCCGTCACTGGCTCCCCGATTACTTGAGCAGATTTACCACTCAAGGACGCAAAAACCCCCCTCTGCCAAAAGCAAAGGAAGGCAATAAAAACTTTACTGTAAGATTGATCAAGCCTTCTCGACTTGACCAAACTCCAACTCTACCGGCGTAGAGCGACCAAAAATCAGCACCGCTACACGCAAACGGCTTTTCTCGTAATTAACTTCTTCAACAACGCCATTAAAGTCGTTAAAGGGACCATCGGTGACCCGAACCATCTCGCCCGGCTCAAACATGGTCTTAGGCTTCGGCTTCTCAATCGAGTCGTCGACTCGCTGCAGAATAGCCTGAGCTTCTTTTTCTGTAATCGGGGCCGGCTGATCCGCCTTGCCGCCAATAAACCCCATAACCCGAGGAGTGTCTTTGACCAAGTGCCAAGAGTCGTCATTTAACTCCATCTGCACCAACACATAACCCGGGAAAAACTTGCGCTCACTCTTGCGCTTTTGTCCGCCGCGCATTTCCACCACTTCTTCAGTGGGAACCAATACGTCGCCAAACAACTCTTCCATCTGGTGGCGCTCAATCCGCTCTTGCAGAGAGGCGGCTACCTTCTTTTCATATCCAGAATAAGCGTGTACTACGTACCAACGCTTCGCCATGAGTCACCTACCCTATTATCTTGGCCGCTACGAAGCCGAACAAAGTATCCAGCCCCCAAAGAATCATCGCCATTATCACGACCACAACAACAACCAACAAGGTTGTTTGGTTTGTCTCTTTCGGTGTCGGCCATACGACCTTGCGCACCTCAACGACAGACTCTTGCAGTAGACGCCAAAGCGAGCTGCCCTTAGCGGTTTGCAATGCGACAAACAATGCTACGGCACCCAGCGCCAGCAACGCCAGAACCCGATACAACAGCGGTTGAGCTGAGTACATGGAGTTACCCACAACACCTACAGCCACGACAGCGATCACCAGCAGCCACTTCACGACATCAAGGCGATACTCTTTTGGCTCGGCTTTTGTACTCATTCTGCTCACAACCCAATCAAACAAATGACAAAAATGGCAGGCCAGGAGGGACTCGAACCCCCAACTTTCGGTTTTGGAGACCGACGCTCTACCAATTGAACTACTGGCCTAGAAACAATTAAAGGCGGGCAGAGCCCGCCTTTAGCACCGAGCTATTACTCGATGATTTTGGCAACCACACCGGCACCAACGGTACGTCCACCTTCGCGAATCGCAAAGCGCAGACCGTCTTCCATGGCTACTGGGTGAATCAGGGTAACACTCATTTGAATGTTATCGCCTGGCATTACCATCTCAACGCCTTCTGGCAACTCACAAGCGCCGGTTACGTCGGTTGTACGGAAGTAGAACTGTGGACGGTAGCCTTTAAAGAAAGGCGTGTGACGACCACCTTCGTCTTTCGACAAAACGTACACTTCGGCTTCAAACTTGGCGTGCGGCTTAACAGAACCTGGCTTGGCCAACACTTGACCGCGCTCGATCTCGTCACGCTTAGTACCACGCAGCAGAACACCTACGTTCTCACCCGCACGGCCTTCGTCCAGCATTTTGCGGAACATCTCAACACCGGTACAGGTGGTTTTGGTGGTGTCTTTAATGCCGACAACTTCAAGGTCGTCACCAACATTAACGATACCGCGCTCAACACGACCGGTAACAACCGTACCACGACCTGAGATCGAGAATACGTCTTCCACTGGCATCAGGAACGGCTGATCGATCGCGCGCTCTGGCTCTGGGATGTAAGAGTCCAGGCTTTCTACCAGTTTCTTAACAGCGGTAGTACCCAGCTCGTTGTCGTCTTCACCGTTCAGGGCCATCAGGGCAGAACCTGGGATGATCGGAGTGTCGTCACCTGGGAAGTCGTAGGCGTCAAGCAGCTCACGCAACTCCATCTCGACCAATTCCAGCATTTCGTTGTACTCTTCGGTGCCAACGCCGCCGCAATCTTCCGCCAACAGGTCTGCTTTGTTCAGGAACACAACAATAAAAGGTACACCAACCTGACGAGACAGCAGGATGTGCTCGCGGGTTTGTGGCATTGGGCCATCGGTAGCACCACACACCAAAATCGCGCCGTCCATCTGGGCAGCACCGGTGATCATGTTTTTAACGTAGTCGGCGTGACCGGGGCAATCCACGTGAGCGTAGTGACGCTCTGGTGAGTCGTACTCAACGTGTGAGGTGGCGATGGTGATACCGCGCTCACGCTCTTCCGGTGCGTTATCAATACCGTCAAACGCCATTGCTGAACCGCTGCCCCATACTTCCGCACATACGCGGGTCAGAGCTGCTGTCAGAGTGGTTTTGCCGTGGTCAACGTGACCGATGGTGCCCACATTGACGTGGGGTTTATTACGTTCGAACTTTTCCTTCGCCATTGCGAGCGCCTCCTCAACTAGCCATCAAACAAGCCGTTTATTTACACACAAAAACAGCCGCGAAAGCACTTCTTTCGCAGCCAGAAAATGGAGCTCTTGAGCAGATTTGAACTGCTGACCTCACCCTTACCAAGGGTGTGCTCTACCAACTGAGCTACAAGAGCTTTAAACCATAGCAACTGGAGCGGGCAGCGGGAATCGAACCCGCATATTCAGCTTGGAAGGCTGACGTTCTACCACTGAACTATGCCCGCTGACTTCTTGCTCCGCGTAGCACTCCTGCAAAAAGCAAAAGAGCCTACTAGCCGCGACGACTTATGTCGCCACCGCACTAAGCGGCAATAAAATGGTGCAGGGGGGTGGATTCGAACCACCGAAGCTTGCGCGTCAGATTTACAGTCTGATCCCTTTGGCCACTCGGGAACCCCTGCCAAAAACAAGCCGGCATTGTCCGGCTCTGGCCTACTACTGTCAACCGGTTTTCCTAAGAAATTCACCTGCTTACAGCAATAACATCAGAGAAAATGGAGCTGGCGAGAGGAGTCGAACCCCCGACCGGCTGATTACAAGTCAGCTGCTCTACCAACTGAGCTACGCCAGCATTTTCTCTAAGCACGTCTCAACGTGGAGGCGGGATTCTAGAGAAACTTTTACGTCGACGCAACACCTTGACAGTATTTTTGTTGTTTCTCGATGCCATTTTCTGACTCCAGCAACTCAACCCAGGCTTTCTCGGCTATTTTTTGACCTTGATTGGCATCCAGCACCACCCAAATCTCTTTATGGGTTCGGGTGATTTCTTTCACTTCCGCGGCGTAACCAAGCTCGCGCATTTCCTGCAAACGGGCCTCCGCCAACTCTTTTCGGGTAAACATGCCAAAAGAAATGCCGTTGGCAAGCTCGCCGCGAGGAATCATATAACTGTCAATCTGCTTAGCCTGAACCTCATGCAGACGTGCGAGCGCCTCCTTACGGCTCGCTTCCGGCGCCAAATACACCCAATAGCCGACCCCCTCGGGGACGTCCAACTCCCGCACCCGCGCGGCCACCTCAAGCGCCTGCAGGTGCTCCACAAGGTATTCGGCCTGCAACAGCGCCGGAAACGGCCCAACCATATCGCACAGCGCGCCTCGCTCAGCCACTCGACCAGAGGCCGGCGCTGCCGGGCCACCCGAGCCCCCTCGACGCCCACTCAACCGCGCCGGCTCGACGCTGCCCACCGCGGCCTCAGTCAGCAACTGCAAGCGAGCGGCGCCGGTAGCCACCTGGCGCGCGGCCGGCGCATCGGCAACCGGCGGCCGCCAAACCGTCAACTGCAAAATAAATACAGCTACGTTTACAGCCAATAGCGCAAAAAAAATCAACCTCATGACAACCTCGTCGCCTATTCCTTTAATTTGACCACCACACCGCAGCCGCTCGCTAACCCTGACCTTGGGTGAAATAGCGCTCCAAACCAATAAACAATAACTCAGGCTCACTAGAGCCCTCAGCCAAAACACGCTGCCAAAAGTCGCCGTCGCCGCCGGTAAACAACAGCAAAACCGGATCTGCCGGACAGTATTCCGACAAGGACAACCGTCCGGTCTCTATCAAGCCGCGCCCCATTGCAACGAGGGCGGCCTCTATCGCCGTGGCACTGCTATCGCCGGGCGCCACCCGACCACGCCGCTCAAAATTCACCGCTAACGCTTGCGACTTGAGAGCCAAAGACTGCTGCATAAGTGTTAGGCCCGGGGCAATATAACCGCCCCTATGACGACCATCAGCGCCCAACAAATCAACGGTTAACGCCGTACCCGCATCGACCACCACAGCAGGCCCCACAGACAACTGACGCGCGCCCAACAGGGCCAGCCAACGATCGACCCCAAGGGTGGCAGGCACTTGGTAGCCATTCACCACGCCGCCCGCACTCGCCTGCGCACTCGCAAACCGAGCCCGAGGCAAGCCGTAAGCCGCAAGCGCCGCCTGCAACGACTCAGACTCCAGCGCGACTACCGAGCTTACCCATACCTGCTGTAGCGCAAGCCCTTGCAGCCATTGATAGTCGCCATGATTGCCAACTCCTGACTCAAGAGTACGACCCTGACGACGCAAGCGCCATTTAATCCGAGAGTTGCCTATATCAACCTGTAAAATCATGAGCTAGATCTCAAAGACACCTCGCCACCATAAATCAGCTGCTCACCTGTGGCGCTCGCCAACCGCAGCGCGCCACTATTATCCACCCCAATGAACGTTCCATGGGTTTCTTGAGTCGCCGTGAGAAGCTTCACAGGCTCGCCTAAAAAAGCCGCTCGCGCCATCCAGCGCTCTCGCCAATGGGCAAAGCCTTGCGCAGAGTATTGGCTCAGCAGGGCCGCCAGCTTTGTCAGCACGCAGGCGCATAACTCATTACGGGATATTTGCGCCAACCCCTGACGCTGCGCCAATGATGCAACATCAACCCACGGCTGATCGATTTCAGCGGCCGAGGCCTGCGACATCTCTACATTAATACCAACACCAACTACCAAGTGACAGGCGCCAGCCGGATCGCCGCTCATCTCCAACAAAATGCCAGCGAGCTTTTTATTGTCCGCCAAAACATCGTTTGGCCATTTGAGTGTGACACCGCTAAGGCCAAGCGATTCGAGCGCATCTGCAATGCAGACACCCACCGCCAAACTCAAACCTTCAAGTTCCGCCGCGCCACCATCAAAGCGCCACAGCACCGAGAAGTACAAATTGCGCGCAAAGGGGCTAACCCATGTACGCCCACGTCGTCCGCGACCGGCACTTTGCTGCTCGGCAATACACACAGCCCCCACAGGCAGCCGATCGGCCGCCGCCATTAAGCGCGAGTTCGTTGAGTCAACCAAAGGCAACACCTCGAGCGTCAAAGGCGGCCCTCCCTTTGCTAGACGAGCGTTTATCGACTCAGCGCTCAGCAGTTCTAAGCCGCCCGGCAAGCGATAGCCGCGACCTCGACTAGAGTCCAACTCCACCCCTAGCTCTGCGAGTTTTTGCAAATGCTTCCAAACCGCCGTTCGACTGACCCCCAACAATTCACCCAACTCACTGCCGGAGTGATAGTCACCGTCGGCCAACAGCGCCAACAAATTCTGCAATTGATCCTGCTGCACTAAACAGCCTCCGCCTGATAAATGCGACGATAGCGCCCCGCCCGCAAACTGGTCAGCACCTCGTAGCCAAGCGCCTGATTTCGAGCGGTCAAAACATCCAGCGTCAAAACATCCGGGTTAATTACCTCAATCGTTAACCGCTCCCCATCGACCCAGGCAGACCCACCGGCCAATGCCGCCGTCACATCAAACACCGCACTGTCCATTGACACCCGCCCCACAACCGGCACTTTTACTCCACGGCACAAACCGTAGCCATCAGGCCCCAGAACTCGATGCAGCCCGTCGGCATAGCCGCCCGCAACAACCGCGAGAACCTGACCTTTACGGCCACCATACTCCGCGCCATAACCCACTGAGGCCGACTCAGTTAGCGTCCGCAGCGCGATAACAGGCAGCGTCAAACGAACCACGCCAGACACCGGCGATGCACTTTCGGGGGAAGGGTTAAAACCATACAAAGCGGCGCCGGGGCGCACTAAATCGGCATGATAATCTCGCCCCAGATAAATACCGCAAGAGTTGGCGAGACTCAACAAAAGGCCTGGCTGCAACTGCTTGGCGCGCCCACCCAAGGCAAAAAACGCATCGCGCTGTCGTTTATTTTGCGGGTTATAAGTATCGTCCGCGACAGCCAAGTGGCTCATTAACAAAACCGGTGACAATGCCAACCAGCGCGCCTCATCGGCCAGCAATTGCTCGAGCTCACCCGCCGCCAGCCCTAAGCGTGTCATTCCGGTATCAAATTTCAGCGCCGCCGGCGCAGCAGTTGCACTCAAGCCCGACTCCACGCGCCAACGGAGCCAGCGCTCAACGGCACTCAGGGAGGACAACACTGGCACCAGCCGATGCCGAACAGCGTCCGCTTCGCCCCCTACCGGGACACCGCCAAGCAAATAGCAGTGAGCATCATCACCCAATAAAGGGCGCACGCTGACCGCCTCGGTGAGGGTCGCAAAAAAGAAGTGCCGGCAGCCCGAGCGATAGAGCTCGGGGCCAATCTGAGCCGCACCCAGACCATAGGCGTCGGCCTTGATAACAGCGGAGGTAATAGAGGGGTGTGCATGGGCCGCAATCGCTCGCCAATTGGCGGCGACAGCGGCGACATTAATGGTCAGTATTCCGGTATTTTCGTTCATGGGCACATCGGCAAGGCCAAACGCGCATAGTTACAAAACTAACCGCTAAAATCCAGCGCTACCGCCCGCATCCTTGCGGACGTGAGTTAACGCTTAGTGATTGGCAAACTCATACAGCGTGTAATAAGCGTGCATCGGCGCTGTTGATGCAGCGTCAAACAAGCCCGCTGGGTTTAACGCTATATGATAAACCCGAGCCGTTTGCTGCGGATGAACAACATTTTGCCCTGTATTGTCCAGAGCGACGGTAAACGATAAACCATCGGCGGCCGGCGACACAGTGAATGATTCATCGCGCTTGTCTAACTCGGGGGAGCCATAGTCGGGGGCATCGCGGTACACCCACGAGTTAACCGCCAACGCTTGCGATAAGGTATCCACATCACGTTTGTTGAGCTTCTGCGTCAAACGCACCTCAAAACCATCTTTTGTGGCCGCTACGGTATCGATAGCAACCGGGGTCGTTTTGCCATCCCAACGAATGTGCTGCAGCGCGGCCACGTGCCCACCCTTAGCCTGCCAGCCACGGCCTGTCTGACCAACCAGCAAGCTATTGTCGGGCAAAAACACTCCGCGCATCACGCCCGACGCCAAGCCCGACATAAAAGGCATAACAGCCCCTTGACGATGCTCACCGACCTGCTCGGTGGTAATACGCAACAAGTTGGACTGGGTTTGATCGCCCACCAGCATTTGGCCAGCAAAAGGGCCAAACTTACCGTTAGTGGTATCCCACACAGGGTGCCCCGGGGCGTTGGCCACAATATTGTGCGGCAGCAAAACAACCGCGTCTTCGCGAGTATCTGCAACCTTATCCCATTGAATCTCAGGCGAGTCAGGCTTCATGCCGGGTAAATCCACCAAAGATGAAGGGTGACCGTAGAACTTACCTTTCTCAAGCACAAACAACTTAGAGGTGCCGACAAATTCACCTTGGTTATCGGTATACCAAAGCTTGCCTTCTGGCCCGGTCGCAAGACCCGCCGGACTGCGCAAACCGCTGGCAAATAAATCGAACTCGCCATCGGGCTTAACGCGAACCGACCAACCACTCAAGCCGCCCTGACTACCCATAAAGTTGCCGCCCGCTTTATAAACGGCCTCATCGGCGTGGGCTAAATTAAGATTGATATAATAGGCACCGTCCGTATCGCGCGCAGGGCCGTGCATATAAGTGTGATAGTTGCCGTGGTAACTGTGCGCATCAAACAAGGTGGTGAATGAATCACCCATACCATCGCCATCAGTATCGGTAATACGGGTCAATTCGGCTTTTTGCCCCACCACTACTTGCAGGCCGTGCTCATCTTCGATTTGTACGCCCAGACTATCAAACAAACCTTCGGCAAATAATTGCCACTGACCGTCTTTAAGGCGCCAAACTCCGGCAGTGCGCGTCGCCACAACAACGGTACCATCTTTAGCGACGGCTAAGCCGAGCGCCTCAAAAAGCTGGTCTCGCCCATAATTATCTTGCGGAGGAAGGTAATTTTCTATGCTGTAACCTGCGGGTAACTCGGCCACAGCATCAACTGTACGCAGCGCCTGTTGGCGATAATCAAAAGAGGATGGCTCGGGCTTCCAGGCCGTATCAGCAACCAACACCTTGGCAGTAAGTTCGGCATGAGTGGCACCCGCAGGCAAAGTCCAGACGCCATTATCAATAGCGCCTACCGATACCCTAGCGTGCGTCAAAATCTGAGGGTTAATGCGGAACGACTGCGGCTGCTTTAACTTTCCTGCGACCGAAATATTAGCGTCGCCATTGGCCGCAAGCGCCGTGGTCACACTCAGCGTATTTTGCTCGACCCGATAGCGAAAGCTAGGAGCGGCCGTCGGACTTGTCGATGGACGCTGGTAACCTAAAAACTGTGCGTTCACAGCGGCGACATTATCAAGGTGATCCGCATCGGACCAGAGCGACTTTTTAATGGTTTCAGTATCGTGCCAAACAGCATCTTTAAACGAAAAATCGATTAAATTCCCGTCACTATTGAGCGGCGCAAAGAGCAGACCTGAATCACCCAAACTAATAGCACGCGTCTCGAATCCGGTTTTTAAGCCGTCACCACCACGATTGCGTAACTCACCCGAGGCGTCCAGAAAGCCACCCTGCCAGAGTTTAACAATGCCCAGCACGCGTGGATCAAAACTGTAATTGATAGCGTTAGGTTGTCCCACATGAATAGCGCGCGCCGACATACCTGCCATCGGCCCACGCTGAATGCGCACGGTATCATCCACCAAGAGCTGTAAGTCATCCGTAAGCGGGTCATATTTTACCGGGCCGCCAGCGTCGACCAACTTAACCGCTGCACCTTGCTCCCACGCACTGTTTAACGTTTTTAAATAATAACCGATCGCGTCGAGCTGTTTATCGGCTAAGGTTTGCTGACGATACGGAGGCATAATAGGCATAAAAGACTCGCCATTTTTATCACCGCCCTCATGCACAGCCAGCTCCGCCGCCGGCGTGCGCACACTGCGGTGCAAATAACTCTCGTCGGCCTTAATCATAAAGCGGTGGTTCTCCCCCGCCTCAATGATTTCCCGGTCTCGCGGCGTCTTTTTAAACAGGCCAAAAAGATTCGGGCCAGTTTTCATAGAAGTATCGTCAAGGTCGACGGCGTGACATTCTTTACAGCCCAGCGATTGAAAGCCTTTTTTACCCAAGGCGACAAAGTCAACAAGCTCCGCCTCATTGGTTGCCTCACCACTTTTCTCGGGCAATATTAAGTTGGCAAAATCGGCAGGTCGCGTACTCATACCGCGAATAGCCAGCGTACCGCTTTCGACATGAATCATCGTTGGCCCGCTGGTAGTCTCCCAAGGATCTACCGAACCGACACTAAAGTTAGGCAGAATGGTGTTACGCTGTACAACCTTACCGTCGATCGCAACTTCCAATAGCAAAGCATTGTCCACTTTGTTTGACGCCTCGTCGTAACGGGGCGCCCGAAACCTAGCCGTCAAGGTATGCCACTCAGTGGGAGACACCGCGACCGATTCGAGCGGCAAGACGCCATCAACCAGCTTTTCCGCGTCGTTATCCCAGCGCCCACTAACAGCCCCAGCACTATCACTTCCAAGCTCTCCAGCGGCCCCATTGGCGGTTAATTTAATGGCGTAGCGACCTTGCAAATACACACTGGCGTTCGCGCTGGCGTTTACCATATAGGTAAGACTCACCACTGAGTCACCCAGGTGAACATTAGTTAACAAGTTAGCTGGAGAGTCCGTAGCATTAACAACGGCTTGCCCATCACCTTCTTCGATCAGGGTTAATTGCGAACCATTTGCCTCAACGCCGGCGCCTCGACTCCAACTATCGTTATCTTCCAAGTACCGGAAGAATTCACTGTCACTTGCAGCCGCCGACGCGCCTGCAGATGCCACCAAACAAAACAAAGCGATGGCTGATGTAATTATCTTCATGCTGGGTTCTCGTATTCTTTTATGAGTTAAGCTGCCGCGCTGAACGAGCATGTGAATATTCGCCGATCGTTACAGCGGCCTCACCCAAATATTGCGAAACTTAGCGGGATTACCGTGATCTTGTAAGCGTAATGGCGCACAGTCGTGAGCCTCATAAGGCGGGTGACCAATCCAGGCCGTAGGTCCTTTAATCTCTACGTGGTTTTGCACCAAAACACCGTTATGCAGTACCGTAACGTAGGCTGGTTCAAGCAATTTACCGGCATCATTAAACTCAGGAGCCATATAAATAATATCGTACACGTTCCAATCGTTTAGGCTTTTAGTAGCATTCACTAACGGTATATGCTGTTTATAAACCGAGCCGGCCTGGCCATTGACGTAAGTATCACCGCCAAACGAGTCCAATACCTGGATTTCATAACGTTCTTGAAAAAATACACCGCTGTTACCTCGACCTTGGCCCTCGAGCCCTTCCATATCTTTTTCGGCTGGCGACTGCCACTCGATGTGTAGCTGCACATCGCAAAAATCCTGCTTGGTGCGAATATCGCCACTTTTAGGATTAGTGACCAACACATCCCCTTTAATAACCCAGGGGGCGGATGAATCGTCATTCGCTGACTCCCAGGCATCCAGATCAGTACCGTCAAAAAGGACGGTGGCATCGGATGGCACACCGGCGGCGCTCACCGAAACCTTAGCCGGCACCGGCTTCCAAACTTCTGTCGCCTCAGCCTGTTGCCACGGCTCCTTCTCCGCAGAAACGGCTGCGCATGCGGTTAACGCGGTCAAACAAACCGCAGATAAACGTAAACAGGGTTTGATCGAGAACTTCATGGCATTGTCCTTTGTCGTTATTAATAGAATTACAGGCGAGCTAAGTATAGTTAGCCTCGTCCAGCAAAGCATTTAGAGATACTCGTATTAGCGCGCACAAACATCATATATTCAACACTTTTTATATATAGAATCGTAAAGGCCCGAACCTGCAAATTGTAACCGGTTACAGATCAATTAATAAATATAAATTTCAAACAATCACGTGTTTTTACGATTGTTTGCACAAGCAAGTAAAGGGACTTTAGTAATCAAATACGAAGAAAATAGAAGGTGAGATACTGACCTTCAAGCCTGTAGCACCCTTGAGTAACCAGCAAACGCTTGAGACTCTTCACAAGAGTTTATTCAGCCCTGCATTCTCATCAGAAAGCACGAGTACTTTGAGGTTGAGCCAAAGAGATTCACTAATACCATGGGCGCGTGCGAATTACTCGAATGTGGGGTGGTAGGACAACGCAGGAGCCGTTATCCGTGATCGGCAAGCACCGCGGTATATTGCGGACCCATAAAAAAATACCCCGAACCATTGCTGGTTCGGGGTATTTCAGATTAGAAGCTTGACGATGACCTACAGTGGGTTACGAGCGGTGCTCGTCATCGCTTGCCCTCCAATACTTCTAAATCGCAGGAGCATATTTAGATCGCGACGCTAGAGCGCCCTAGCACTCGTTCCTACGGAACAGAGGCTTTCACAAAATGACAGGATTGGCTTTTTGCACAGCTTCGCTGCCCGAAGGGTGAAGCACAGGGATGTGCTGAATGACATGGCACTTCGTGCGAGGTAGGGAAAGTAATTCAGCGTATTCAAAATAAAAAAGGCCCATCCTATTCAGGATGGGCCTTATTTATTTAGAAGCTTGACGATGACCTACTCTCACATGGGGAATCCCCACACTACCATCGGCGCTGAATCGTTTCACTACTGAGTTCGGAATGGGATCAGGTGGTTCCAATTCGCTATGGTCGTCAAGCAAACAGGTATGATTGGATTTCGGTGTTACCTCCCGAGGGAGAGCCTACTGACACAATCAAATAGGGTGATGAATTAAGCTGCTTTTTACTCTATAAGGTGCTGAGGACAGTCTGTGTATGTCTCACTCAAGTCCGATGATGTATCACGTTACTTTCGTAACCCATCAGTCGTTTCTGTTATATGGTCAAGCCTCACGGGCCATTAGTACTGGTTAGCTCAACGCCTCACAACGCTTCCACACCCAGCCTATCAACGTGGTAGTCTTCCACGGCCCTTTAGGGGATTCAAGATCCCAGGGAAAGCTAATCTTGAAGGAGGCTTCCCGCTTAGATGCTTTCAGCGGTTATCCCGTCCGAACGTAGCTACCCGGCAATGCTATTGGCATAACAACCGGAACACCAGTGGTTCGTTCACTCCGGTCCTCTCGTACTAGGAGCAACTCTTCTCAACTTTCCAACGCCCACGGCAGATAGGGACCGAACTGTCTCACGACGTTCTAAACCCAGCTCGCGTACCACTTTAAATGGCGAACAGCCATACCCTTGGGACCGGCTTCAGCCCCAGGATGTGATGAGCCGACATCGAGGTGCCAAACACCGCCGTCGATGTGAACTCTTGGGCGGTATCAGCCTGTTATCCCCGGAGTACCTTTTATCCGTTGAGCGACGACCCTTCCATACAGAATCGCCGGATCACTATGACCTACTTTCGTACCTGCTCGACGTGTCAGTCTCGCAGTTAAGCTGGCTTGTGCCATTACACTAACCTCCTGATTTCCGACCAGGATTAGCCAACCTTCGTGCTCCTCCGTTACTCTTTGGGAGGAGACCGCCCCAGTCAAACTACCCACCATACACTGTCCGCGATCCCGATAAGGGACCTGCGTTAGAACCCCAAACATACCAGGGTGGTATTTCAAGGTTGGCTCCACGATGACTAGCGTCACCGCTTCAAAGCCTCCCACCTATCCTACACAAATAGGTTCAGAGTTCAGTGTAAAGCTATAGTAAAGGTTCACGGGGTCTTTCCGTCTAGCCGCGGGAACACTGCATCTTAACAGCGATTTCAATTTCACTGAGTCTTGGGTGGAGACAGCGTGGCCATCGTTACGCCATTCGTGCAGGTCGGAACTTACCCGACAAGGAATTTCGCTACCTTAGGACCGTTATAGTTACGGCCGCCGTTTACTGGGGCTTCGATCAAGAGCTTCGCCGAAGCTAACCCCATCAATTAACCTTCCAGCACCGGGCAGGCGTCATACCGTATACGTCCACTTACGTGTTTGCACAGTACTATGTTTTTAATAAACAGTCGCAGCCACCTGATCACTTCGACCGACTTCAGCTTAGGGAGCAAGTCCCATCACCAAGGCCGGCGTACCTTCTCCCGAAGTTACGGTACCATTTTGCCTAGTTCCTTCACCCAAGTTCTCTCAAGCGCCTTGGTATTCTCTACCTGATCACCTGTGTCGGTTTACAGTACGGTTCGTTATTACCTGAAGCTTAGAAGCTTTTCTTGGAAGCATGGCATCAACCACTTCGTCTCAATAATGAGACTCGTCATCAGTTCTCAGCCTTAAGCGCCCGGATTTGCCTAAGCGCTCAGCCTACTACCTTAAACACGGACAACCAACGCCGTGCTGGCCTAGCCTACTCCGTCCCTCCATCGCAGTAATAACAAGTACAGGAATGTTAACCTGTTTCCCATCGACTACGCATTTCTGCCTCGCCTTAGGGGCCGACTAACCCTATTCCGATTAACGTTGAATAGGAAACCTTGATCTTCCGGCGTGGGAGTTTTTCACTCCCATTATCGTTACTCATGTCAGCATTCGCACTTCTGATACCTCCAGCAAGCTTCTCAACTCACCTTCAACGGCTTACAGAACGCTCCCCTACCATGCTCGAAAGCATCCGCAGCTTCGGTTGCTAGTTTTAGCCCCGTTACATCTTCCGCGCGG